>NZ_JAESJQ010000007.1:0-116905 GCF_017891615.1 Staphylococcus sp. GDY8P198P | reverse complement strand
TTAGTTGCGCTTATGCAGAAGTCAAAGGCTTCAGCGAACCGAAAGGCGAATGGAGCAAAGCGAAGAGAGTTTAGTTGCGCTTATGCACAGCGTACTGCTTTTAAAAAACGTTTATAACAGAGTGTTATTTCTACGATTGCTCGTAGTTATAATGCTCTGTTATTTATTTTTAACTGAAATAGTCTCAAATCGTATTTAAATTAAAAAGCCTTTGCTATAATATAGTATGTAAAGCTTTAAAAAGAGGGGTGCCTAAGTGAAAACAGGACGCATCATAAAATCATTAAGTGGTGTATATCGTGTAGATGTAAATGGAGAAATGTATGACACAAAACCACGTGGATTATTTAGAAAAAATAAATTTTCGCCTATAGTTGGTGATGTTGTAGATTTTGAAGTTGAAAATATTACAGAGGGCTATATTCACCATGTTCATGAACGAAAAAATGAATTAAAAAGACCACCAGTTAGCAATGTTGATCATCTTGTATTAGTGATGAGTGCAGTAGAGCCTGAATTTTCAACTCAGTTATTGGATAGATTTTTAGTAATAGCACATTCTTATCATATGAGACCTCGCATATTAGTAACAAAACGGGATATTACTTCACCTAACATGCAAAATACAATATTGCAGACACTAAAAGTTTATGAAAAGATGGGATATAATACACAATTTATAAGTGTTGAAGACCATATTGGTGAGGTTTTCTCACAATGGGGTGAAGGACTAGTGGTATTAAGCGGTCAGTCAGGTGTAGGGAAATCTACGTTATTAAATAAATATTTTCCAGAATTGGATATTGAAACGCAACATATATCTAAAGCCTTAAATAGAGGAAGACATACTACAAGACATGTAGAGTTATTTGAACGAGAAAATGGCTTTATAGCTGATACGCCTGGATTTAGTGCGCTAGATTTTAATCATATTCAAAAAGATGAAGTGAAACATTATTTCATGGAAATCAATGAATATGGCGAACAATGTAAATTTAGAGACTGCAACCATATAAACGAACCCAAATGTAACGTTAAAAATGAAATAGAAAAAGGAAATATAGCTCATTTTAGATATGAGCATTATTTACAATTATTTAAAGAAATTGCAAACAGAAAGGAAAGATATTAAGTGGCAAAATTATATCCATCATTATTATCAGCTGATTTTTTACAATTACAAAAGGAATTAAAGGCTTTGGAAGATGCAGGTGTTGATGGTGTGCACTTTGATGTGATGGACGGCCAATTTGTTCCAAACATTTCAATTGGATTACCTATATTAGAAGCAGTTAGGAAGGGTACTGATTTACCAATAGATGTACATTTAATGATAGAAGAACCTGAAAAATATGTAGAGCTTTTTGCAACGCAAGGAGCAGATATGATTTCAGTACATGTAGAAGCAACGCCACATATTCACAGAGTGATACAACAAATTAAAAAGACAAATGTAAAAGCTGGTGTAGTCATTAACCCAGGTACATCGGTTGATGCGATTATTCCAGTGTTGAAAATGGTGGATTATGTACTTGTCATGACAGTCAATCCTGGATTTGGTGGACAAACTTTCATTCAAGAAAGTATTGATAAATTAGATCAACTTGACAAGATGAAGAAAGAATTAAATTTATCATTTGAAATTGAAGTTGATGGTGGTATTAACGAAGAAACAGTTGCAACTGTAATCGAACACGGTGCTACTATGTTAGTAGCTGGTTCATATTTCTTTAAACAAAAGGATTATAAACAAGTGACGCAAACATTGAAAGGTTGAAGTCAATGAAAGTCAATTTATTATGCGGTGCAAGAAATTTACCAGAAAACATTTTACAAAATAAAACAAATGAGGCATGGATAGGGATTGATCGAGGTGCATTAATCTTGATTGAATCAGGGATTATGCCACAATTTGCAGTCGGTGATTTTGATTCAATAACTAAAGAAGAAAAGGATTATTTGACTGAAAAATTAGCAATTAATCCATATAATTCTGAAAAAGATGACACTGATTTAGCATTAGGTATCGAACAAGCTATAAGTTCAGGTTATAGTGAAATATGTGTTTACGGTGCAACCGGAGGGCGTTTAGACCATTTTATGGGTGCAATGCAAATATTAGAAAAGCCAGAATATACAAAAAAACAAATTAATATTAAAATCATTGATCAACAAAATGAAATTTCATATCTTTCTGCTAAAGACTATCATATCGATAGAGATTTAAATTACCCATATATATCATTTATTCCTATTGCATATCCCACAGTTATTTCATTAATCAATTTTAAATATGAATTGAAACAAGCATCTTTACAGCTAGGTTCTACATTGACAATATCTAATGAATTAATAAAACCACAGGGCATTGTTTCTATTCATTCAGGTAGCGTGTTAATGATTAAAAGTAAAGATTGATACATCGTAGTAAATTTAATTTCAAACAAAAAAAGACCAATCCTCCACATAAGGATTGGTCTTTTTCGTGCATTATATTTATTAAACTCTAGTTACTTTACCAGATTTTAAAGCACGTGCAGAAACCCAAACTTTTTTAGGTTTTCCGTCTACAAGAATTCTAACTTTTTGAAGGTTAGCATTCCATCTTCTTTTAGAAGAATTTAAAGCGTGTGAACGATTGTTTCCAGTTGAAGCTTTGCGACCTGTTACGAAACATTGTTTGCCCATGAAAGTACCTCCTTTAATAAATATAAATACACATATCTACTACATACTTGAATAATGTACCACATAAAAAAAATAATGGCAATAAAATGAAAAAAATTTCTTTACATAGCTTCTACTTTTGTTACACTCATTTTATGATATAATTGTAAACTATGGATAATATTGTATTTTTTAATCTTAATAAAAAGTTTTAAAGTATCAAAAATAAAGTAAGAACCATAAACTAGGAGGCCCAATAAAATGACATTAGAAATTACAAATGATTATGGTAGCATAGACATTTCAAACGAAGTAATAGCTTCAGTTGTGGGTAGTAAAGCAGTAGAATGTTATGGCATTGTAGGAATGGCTTCTAGACAACAAGTAAGAGATGGAATTGCTGAAATATTAGGCTATGAAAATTATGCAAAAGGCATTGTTGTGAGAGAAGAAAATAGTGTGTTGGATGTTGATATGTACATTATTGTAAGTTATGGTACGAAGATATCAGAAGTTGCAAGCAATGTTCAATCAACTGTCAAATATACATTAGAACAAACATTAAAAGTTAAAGTAAATTCAATTAATATATTTGTACAAGGCGTACGAGTGGATAATGGCAAGAAAAACTAGGAGGACATAACGAGATGGTTAGTAAAATAAATGGTAAATTATTTGCCGAAATGATTATTCAAGGGGCACAAAATTTATCTAATCATTCAGATTTAGTAGATTCATTAAATGTATACCCGGTTCCAGATGGTGATACTGGGACAAATATGAACTTAACTATGACATCAGGTAGAGAAGCTGTAGAAGAGAATTTATCTCAACATATAGGTGAGTTAGGTAAAACCTTTTCAAAAGGTTTATTAATGGGTGCACGAGGTAATTCTGGTGTTATTTTATCACAACTTTTTAGAGGCTTTAGTAAAAATTTAGAAGAATTTAGTGAAATTAATGCACAACAATTAGCAGACAGTTTTAAAGCTGGTGTTGACACTGCATACAAAGCAATTATGAAACCAGTAGAAGGTACAATTTTAACTGTTGCTAGAGATGCTGCGGATGCAGGTATACAAAAGGCACAGGAAACAGAAGATTGCATTGAACTTGTGACATATATTATAGAACAAGCTCATATTTCTTTAGAAAATACGCCTAATTTATTACCTGTATTAAAAGAAGTTGGTGTAGTTGACAGTGGCGGTAAAGGATTAGTCATCGTTTATGAAGGTTTTCTAAAAGCGTTAAAAGGTGAAACTGTAACTGCAGAAACTCCAAAATTAGATACAGAAACTTTAGTAAATGAAGAACATGACTTCCACGGTGTGATTAATACTGAAGATATTGTTTATGGGTATTGTACCGAAATGATGGTTCGTTTTGGAGTTAATAAAAAAGTATTCGATGAAAATACTTTTAGAGAAGAGATGAGCCAATTTGGTGATTCTTTATTAGTTATTAATGATGATGAAATTGTAAAAGTTCATGTACATACTGAAAAACCCGGAGATGTTTTTAATTACGGTCAGCAATACGGTGAATTAATTAAACTAAAAGTTGAGAATATGCGTGAACAACATCGTGAAGTTGTAAAAAAAGAACAAAAAGGTACAAATGCACAACAATCTAATCAAGAAACTTCAACAGTAGACACTGCAGTCATCGCTATATCTATGGGAGAAGGCATATCTGAATTGTTTAAATCCATGGGTGCGACACATTTAATAAGTGGTGGCCAGACAATGAATCCGTCTACAGAAGATATTGTAAAAGTGATTGAACAATCACAATGTAAACGTGCAATCATCTTACCAAATAATAAAAATATTATGATGGCGAGTGAACAGGCTGCAACAATCGTAGATGCTGAAGCTGTTGTCATTCCTACGAAATCTATACCACAGGGAATAGCTGCATTATTTAACTTTGATGAATCCGACGAGCTAACTGACAATAAAGCACGTATGGTTGAATCATTAGAAGTGATAGCGTCTGGTTCTGTTACTTACGCGGTGAGAGATACTAAAGTTGATGGTGTAGAAATTAAAAAAGATGCATTTATGGGATTAATCGAAGATAAAATTATCACAAGTAATGAAGACGAATTTGAGACAGTTAAGCAACTATTGTCTCAAATGATTACTGATGAAAGTGAAATCATCACTATGATTATCGGTGAAGATGCCAATGGTGATATAACATCCAATGTTGAATCTTGGATTGAAGCAACATATCCAGACATTGAACTAGATCAACATCAAGGTGATCAGCCAGTATATCAATATCTGTTCTCCGTTGAATAATTTTAGTTTGTTGATAATGACAAAAATTTCTATCAATATACGTAATTAGGTATGTTTCATATCTAGTTACGTATATTTATTTTTGAAGTAAAATAAAACATTTGGTAGATTTAAAATTTTTAAAAAGTATATACAAGATTGTTATGTTTAATTTATTAACGTTTATTGTGAAAAATAATTATTTTCACTATTTTTATATGTATATTCAATTCACAATAGTGTGCAATTTGTAACAATTTTAAATTAAAAGCAGTACAACCAAAATTAGTTTATAATGTTAACTTAAATTGTTATAATAATAAAGGTGCAAATAAAATGTAAGCGCAACACTTTAGAATGATTAAAAATAAGGGTGGGGTATCCATTATGAAATATAAAACAGTTTTCGATATAATTGGTCCAACAATGGTTGGTCCATCATCTTCACATACAGCAGGTGCAGTCAGAATTGGGTTAGTAGCTAAAGATTTATTTAATGAAATACCAAAACAAGTTGATATATATTTGTATGGCTCATTTATGGAAACATATAAGGGTCATGGTACTGATGTTGCACTTGTAGGTGGTTTATTAGGATATGATACAGACGATGATCGAATCCAAAAAAGTTTGGAAACTGCTGAAGAAATTGGGATGAAAGTAAATTTTATTGAAATGGCAGAAGAACGCTCTCATCCAAATACTGCAATTATTAATATGAGAGACGGAGAAAAAGAAATTTCTGTTGAAGGTGTATCTATCGGTGGTGGTAAAATAGAGGTTGTTGCAATCAATGGTTTTAGTATTGCAATTAGTGGCAATTATCCAGCACTTTTAGTATTCCATAAAGATACATTCGGTACGATTGGACGCGTAGCTAATATTTTAGGTGATTCCAGTATTAATGTTGGCAGCATGCAAGTTTCAAGAAAAGAAAAAGGTGACCAAGCATTAATGACTTGTGAATTAGATGATGCTATCAATGATGAAATAATAGAAAAAATAAAAAACGTCGATGGTGTAGTGACAGTTTCACTCATGGGCGACGCCTAATGGAGGGTTATCAATGTTTAAAAGTGTGAAAGAACTCATTGAAAAATGTGAGACAGAAAATAAAAAAATATATGAAGTGATGCTCGAGCAAGAAATGGAAGTTACGGGTCTATCAGAAGAAGAAGTATATGCACATATGGATAAGAATTTACAAACTATGGAAAATGCTTTAGATGAAGGCTTAGAAGGTGTTACTTCAACGACTGGTTTAACAGGTGGAGATGCTGTTTTAATCAAAGAATACTTAAAAACAGGTAAATCTTTATCTGGTGCAACATTATTAGACGCTGTGAGTAAAGCAGTAGCAACAAATGAAGTAAACGCTGCAATGGGGAAAATTTGTGCTACACCAACAGCTGGTTCAGCTGGGGTAGTTCCCGGCGTTCTATTTGGTTTGAAACCACGACTAGAACCTACGCGTAAAGATATGTTAAATTTCTTACTTACTTCAGGTGCATTTGGATTTGTTGTAGCAAATAATGCATCGATATCAGGTGCGGCAGGAGGTTGCCAGGCTGAAGTTGGCTCTGCTGCAGCTATGGCAGCAGGTGCAACAGTTGAACTCGCAGGTGGTACACCTCAACAATCTTCTGAAGCTTTTGCAATTTGTTTGAAAAATATGCTAGGTTTAGTATGTGACCCAGTAGCTGGTTTAGTAGAAGTACCTTGTGTAAAAAGAAATGCAGCTGGAGCATCTAATGCAATCGTATCAGCAGATATGGCATTAGCAGGTGTAACTTCTAGAATACCGACAGATGAAGTTATAGAAGCGATGTATAAAATAGGGCAAACGATGCCTTCAGCATTGCGTGAAACTGGTCGTGGAGGTTTAGCAGGTACACCGACAGGACAGCGTTTAAAACAAGAAATATTTGGTGATTAAAATGTCAAAAGTCAATTTAATAGAAAGTCCATTTCCTTTATCTCAAATCAAGGGTTTAGGTCCGAAAAGGTTAGCGGTATTAAATGAATTGAACATTTATACAGTAGAGGATTTAATTTTATATCTACCAACGCGTTATGAAGACAATACTGTAATTGACTTGAATGAAGCAGAAGATCAAGCGATGGTGACTGTTGTTGGGGAAGTATACTCAACACCCACTGTCGCTTTTTTTGGTAGGAATAAATCTAAACTTACAGTTCATCTAATGGTTAACAATATTGCTGTAAAATGCGTGTTTTTTAACCAACCTTATCTGAAAAACAAATTAGAATTACACCAAACGATTACGATTAAAGGTAAATGGAATAGAAACAAGCAAGAAATCAACGGAAATCGAATGTTTTTTAATCAATCAGCGATGGATGATGTACAATTTGAACCCATTTATCGAATTAAAGAGGGTATAAAGCAAAAACCACTACGTGATATGATTAGGCAAGTATTAGGACATGTCACGATTCATGAATGGATATCAGATTCGTTAAGAGCAAAATATAAATTAGAAACGCTAGAAGATACAATCAAAACATTGCACCTTGCGCCTGATAAAACCTCATTACTCAAAGCTAGAAGAACATACGCATTTATTGAATTATTTATGTTTGAACTAAGAATGCAATGGCTAAATAGATTGGAAAAAATTTCAGATGAGGCAATCGAAATTGATTATGATATTCAATTAGTTAGAAATTTTATAGCAAGTTTGCCATTTGAATTAACCGACGCACAAAAACAAAGTGTCAATGAGATATTTAGAGATTTAAAAGCACCCATCCGTATGCATAGATTATTACAAGGTGATGTTGGCTCAGGGAAAACAGTAGTAGCTGCAATTTGTATGTTTGCATTAAAAACGGCAGGTTATCAATCTGCTTTAATGGTACCTACGGAAATACTTGCCGAGCAGCACGCTGAAAGTCTTGCGGAGATATTTGGTGACAGAATGAATATTGCTTTACTAACAGGTTCAGTTAAAGGGAAAAAGCGCAGAATTTTGTTGGAACAACTTGAGCAAAATGAGATAGATTGCATTATTGGAACACATGCGCTTATTCAAGATGATGTTGTGTTTAATAATGTCGGTCTTGTAATTACAGATGAACAGCATCGTTTTGGTGTCAATCAACGACAATTGTTGAGAGAGAAGGGTGCTATGACAAATGTTTTGTTTATGACAGCGACACCTATTCCACGTACATTAGCGATTTCAGTTTTTGGAGAGATGGATGTATCCTCAATCAAACAGTTACCAAAAGGTAGGAAACCTATTATAACTTCTTGGTCTAAGCATGAAGCATATGAAAGTGTATTAAAACAAATGTCTGCTGAATTAAAAAAAGGTAGACAAGCATATGTGATCTGTCCATTGATAGAAAGTTCAGAGCATTTAGAAGATGTACAAAATGTTGTTGAATTATTCGAGTCTTTACAAGTTTATTATGGTACTGAAAAAGTTGGATTACTTCATGGTAAATTAACTTCTGAAGAAAAAGATCAAGTGATGCAACAATTTAGTAAGCACGAAATTGATATATTAGTGTCTACAACTGTTGTAGAAGTGGGCGTTAATGTACCAAATGCAACATTTATGATGATTTACGATGCAGATCGTTTTGGATTATCGACTTTGCACCAATTAAGAGGACGTGTTGGTAGAAGTGAACATCAAAGCTATTGTGTATTAATCGCTTCTCCTAAAACAGAAACAGGAATAGAACGTATGAATGTAATGACCCAAACAACAGATGGCTTTGAATTAAGTGAACGCGACTTAGAAATGAGAGGACCTGGTGATTTCTTTGGTGTAAAACAAAGTGGATTACCTGATTTCTTAGTAGCCAATGTAGTTGAAGATTACAAAATGTTAGAAGTAGCAAGAGATGAAGCAGCAGAATTAATACAATCTGGTGCATTTTTTGAAGATGAGTATCAAAGGCTAAGAACTTTTGTAGAAGATAATTTACTATATACAAGCTTCGATTAACCAAATAATATAAAAAAACAGCAATTTAGTACGGGTTTCGCTAAACTGCTGTTTTTTAATATTTACTAATCAACCCCTACATTAGTCCACGCTTGATCTATGGACTTTGATTCGGTACTATCATGACCATATAATTCATCTGAAGCTTGTTTTAAAGCAATTTTAGCATCAGAAAATTCAGCGTTGGATGTCAAATATTGCGTTAATGCTAGATAGTATATTTGTTCAGCCTTATCTTTACCAATAGATTGTATAGTAAGATATGCTGCTTTGTTTGGAATACCACTATTAATATGAACACCACCATTATCTTCAGAGCCAGTATAAAATTGGTCCATATGTGCTGGTTGATCATATTTTTCTGGATTTTTTAAGCTTCTTAACGCATCACCATCTTGTTTGGGTGTATATACATCTTCACTCATTAACCAGTTATCAGGATCTATAAAATATCCAAAAACATCTGAAAAAGATTCGTTGAGCGCACCAGATTGGTTTGCATATTCTAAATTAGCAGTTCTTTCTGTCACTGCATGCGTTAATTCATGAGCGACAATATCTTTAGCGCCTGATAAAGGATTAAATGTTTGACCATCACCATCACCATAAACCATATATTGTCCAGTCCATGCAGCATTATTATAGTTCTTATCAAAGTGTACGATAGAATTAATGTCAGCAGCATTACCGTCGTAACTATTTCTGCCGTGCGTATTTAAATAATAATCATAAACTGCTTTTGCGTAATAGTGTGCATCGACACCCGGACGTTGTTGTTTTTCATCAAAATGTTTTGAATCGTGAGTGATAGGAGAAAACCGATCAATGGTTTCATCGGCACTTTTAGTATTAATATGCGTATCTGTAGTTGTATCATTTAAAGTATATTGTCCACCGTTACTAGAAACGTTAAGTGGTGATTTTTTATCCCCGTTCACTCCGATACCAGAACCTTCTTCCGAAGCATGTTCAATCACATTTTGTTTTTTTAATATTTCCCCAGTACTAGCATCCACTTGTATTTGCCAATGCGCAAGTTTTGGAGATACGTAATTTAATTCAATATTATGTATAAATCTTTCTTTTTCACTATTAATATCTAATTTGTTTTTAGACACTATTTTAAAGCCATCTATGTTTGCAACATCATTACTTTTTTTACCAATCGCTTTAAAGGCTAATTTTTCTGCTTGAGAAGATGAAATGTTTACTTTGTTTTTAACGTCGATATGTTGTCTGTGTATATGCCCATTAATGAGTGATACCTTACCATCTCGGTTGACATGGACTTTTATCGTACTATCATCTGCTAATACATTATTGATTTTTGGCTTTAATTCATAATGCGAAACGCCAGTTGAATCAGTATTGCTATTGATTACTTTATATTGTTTGAAAGCATTTTTATTAATTGATTCCGTTTTCGTTTTATTATTATTGTTAAGCATAGACGTAGCATTGTTTTGAAGGTAATTTTCTACATCTATTTTATTGGAAATTTCTGTTTCAGTTGAACTTTCTAAGCGTTCAGGAATGATACTATTTAGTTCTTTTGCGTTGGACTGAGTAGAGATAGCTGCAAAAAATGTTGCTGATAGTAATGTATTGGTCACTACTTTTTTCAATGTTTTCAACCCCTTTGAATTGGAATGTATGATCTATTTATTTCTTAAAAATTTCTTGATAGTTAAGAATTTTTAAAATTATACATATTATTTTTATATAATTTAACATACTATTATTTTTAATTATATATTAACTACAAAAAACTTTTTTGTTTTAACAATAAAGATGCTCAGTTTTAACTGATATATTATAGAAAGTCTTATGTTTTTAGTTGAGCAATTGAAATAGAAAGTGTTATGATATGTGAGGAATGTTTAAGACTTGGTACTAAAATTGGGGAGTAGTAAACTATGAAATTAAAAAAACAAGAACGTCGTGAAGCAATTAAAAAAGAAATAGAAAAAAATCCCTTTATTACTGATCTTGATTTAAGTAGTCTTTTTTCAGTCAGTATCCAAACAATAAGATTGGACCGTACACACTTAAATATTCCTGAGTTGAGAAAAAGAATAAAATCCGTTGCTCGAAAAAATTACGAAAGTATTCGGTCTATTGACGGAAGTGAAATCATAGGTGATGTGATTAACGTAGAACCTGATCATCAAGCAACATCTCTGATTAATATTGATGAAGATTCAGTATTTACAAGAAATAAGATTGCCAGAGGTCATGTGTTGTTTGCACAGGCCAATTCATTATGTGTGGCACTTATACATAAACCAATCGTTTTAACTAAAGAAAGTAACGTTTCATTTTTAAAACAAGTTAAATTAAATGATACGGTACGTGCTGAAGCACAAGCTGTTGAAATAACTAATAAATATTTTAAGATAAAAGTAAGTTCGTATGTCAAAGATACTTTAGTATTTAGAGGTACCTTCAAAATGTATTATACAAGTGAGGATGAACAAAATGGTTAAAATAGCTATCGACATGATGGGTGGCGATGATGCGCCCGGCATCGTTTTAGAAGCTGTTGAAAAAGCGGTCAATGATTTTAAAGATTTAGAAATTATATTATTTGGTGATCAAAATAAATGTAATATTAACCACGGTCGAGTGGAAGTGCGTCACTGTACAGAAGCAATAACGATGGAAGATGAACCTGTAAGAGCAATTAAACGAAAAAAAAATAGTTCCATGGTGCGCATGGCTGAAGCAGTAAAATCTGGAGAAGCGGATGGTTGTGTATCAGCTGGGAATACAGGTGCTTTAATGTCAGCAGGATTATTTATAGTTGGTAGGATTAAAGGTGTTGAAAGACCAGCCTTAGTGCTTACTTTACCGACTGTCTCAGGTAAAGGTTTTGTATTTATGGATGTTGGTGCAAATGCAGATGCTAAAGCAGAACATTTATTGCAATATGCGCAATTAGGCAATATTTATGCACAAAAAATACGTAATATTGAACAACCTTCTGTAGCATTACTTAATATAGGAACTGAAGCAGCCAAAGGGAATACATTAACTAAAAAAGCATTTAATCTAATGGAAGAACAACAAGATTTTCATTTTGCTGGTAATGTTGAAGCTAAAGTATTAATGGATGATGCTGCAGATGTCGTTGTTACGGATGGGTATACTGGGAATATGATTTTAAAAAATCTAGAAGGTGTAGCAAAATCTATAGGAAAAATGTTGAAAACCACACTTTTAAGTAATTTTAAAAATAAGTTGGCAGCATTAGTCTTGCGTAAAGATTTAAATGAGATAACTACAAAAATGGACTATGCAGAATACGGTGGCTCAGTTTTACTGGGATTGAATGGTATCGTTGTTAAAGCGCATGGTAGTTCTAATGCCAAGGCATTTTATTCAGCAATTCGTCAAGCTAAGGTTGCCGGAGAATTAAATATAGTAGATACAATGAGAGAAACGGTGGGGTCAAAAAATGGGTAAAACAGCGATTATCTTTCCTGGACAAGGGTCACAAAAAGTAGGTATGGCTAGTGATTTGTTTAATGAAAATGATGCAGCAACATCAATTCTAAATGAAGCGCAAGCACAATTGGATTTTGATATTTTAGAAACAATGTTTGAAGATGCCGAAGATAAGTTAGGCCAAACTGAAAATACACAACCAGCATTACTTACGCATAGCACTGCACTATTAAAGGCGTTAAATCAGATCAATGCAGATTATACAATGGGGCATAGCTTAGGTGAATACGCAAGTTTAGTAGCGAGCGGTGTATTAAAGTTTGAAGATGCGGTAAAAATAGTACGTAAACGTGGACAATTAATGTCAGCAGCTTTTCCTGATGGTGTTGGTAGCATGGCGGCTGTACTAGGTTTAAATTACAGTGAAGTTGATGATATTTGTAAACAACTTTCAACAGAAGACGAAATCATAGAACCTGCTAATATAAATGCACCTGGACAAATTGTGGTTTCAGGACATAAAACTTTGATAGATCAACTCGTTGCTGAAGGAAAATCTATGGGTGCTAAACGTGTGATGCCTTTAGCCGTTTCTGGACCATTTCATTCATCAATGATGCAAGTCATTGAATCAGATTTTGCAAATTATATCGAGCAATTTGAGTGGAACGATGCGCATTATCCAGTTGTTCAAAATGTAAATGCTAAAGGTGAAACAGACGCTAAAATAATTAAATCAAATATGATTAAGCAATTATATTCTCCGGTTCAATTTATAGATTCTACAAAATGGTTACTCGACCAAGGTGTAGATCATTTTATAGAAATTGGACCAGGTAAAGTGCTTTCAGGTCTAATTAAAAAAATAAATAGAGATGTTAAACTCACTTCAATTAAAACATTAGAAGACGTAAAAGGGTGGAATGAAAATGACTAAAAATGCATTAGTAACTGGGGCATCTAGAGGTATCGGTCGTAGTATAGCAATTCAATTAGCTGAAGAAGGTTATAACGTAGCAGTAAATTTTGCAGGTAATAAAGAAAAAGCAGAAGCTGTAGTAGCAGAAATCAAAGCTAAAGGTGTAGAAAGTTTTGCAATTCAAGCTAATGTTGCCAATGGTGATGAAGTAAAAGCAATGATTAAAGAAGTTGTAAGCCAATTTGGTACAGTCGATGTATTAGTTAACAATGCAGGTATAACTAGAGATAATTTATTGATGCGTATGAAAGAAAGTGAATGGGATGACGTTATCGACACTAATTTAAAAGGTGTATTTAACTGTATTCAAAAAGTAACACCACAAATGTTACGACAAAGAAGTGGTTCAATCATCAATTTATCTAGCGTAGTTGGTGCAGTCGGTAATCCTGGTCAAGCAAACTATGTGGCGACAAAAGCAGGCGTTATTGGTTTGACTAAATCTGCTGCGAAGGAATTAGCTTCAAGAAATATTACAGTTAACGCTGTTGCACCAGGATTTATTGTTTCTGACATGACAGATGCGTTAACAGATGATTTAAAAGATCAAATGCTTCAACAAATTCCATTATCAAGATTCGGTGAAGATACTGATATTGCAAATACAGTGGCGTTTTTAGCTTCAGACAAAGCAAAATATATTACTGGTCAAACAATACATGTTAATGGTGGCATGTTCATGGAATAGTGTTAACGTGTGAAAAACACCATTTTAACATTACTTGATGTGTCTTATATATGTATGTCATGCTTTAAGTATGTAATTCGTCGAAATACTACTTGTATTTCAATGGATAAAATGGGAAAATATAAAAGTCTATCATAGACTTTTAAAAGGAGGTGAATCGACGTGGAAAACTTCGACAAAGTAAAAGATATCATCGTTGACCGTTTAGGTGTTGACGCTGAAAAAGTAACTCAAGATGCATCTTTCAAAGATGATTTAGGCGCTGACTCACTTGATATTGCTGAATTAGTTATGGAATTAGAAGACGAATTTGGTACTGAAATTCCAGATGAAGAAGCTGAAAAAATCAACACAGTTGGTGACGCAGTTAACTTTATCAATAGTATGGAAAAATAATAAACCAATATCTGAGTCGTGGATTTTACGGCTCAGATTTTTTTCTATTAAAAATGGTTAATTTCAGCAATAATATTATGAGTATTCGTTAAAAAAGTTAAGTGTACGATATATGATAAAATGAACGTATTATTAGCAGTTTTCCCTTTTGTTTTATAATAAATTCACGTAAAATATAAAGGCATAAGTATATACAAAATTACATTAGATTGAGGTGGAAAAGTATTGACGAATCATAAAAAGAAAGAAATGGTTCATGCATTCCAAGAAAAGTTTTCCAAAAAAATGCAAGAATTAAATTTGAATTTTAATCAGGTAAATTTATACCAACAAGCATTTTCGCATTCGAGCTTCATTAATGACTTTAACATGGACAGATTAGATCATAATGAACGTTTAGAGTTTTTAGGAGATGCGGTATTAGAATTGACGGTTTCACGCTATTTGTTTGATAAATATCCAGAGTTACCTGAAGGTAATTTAACTAAAATGCGTGCGACAATTGTTTGTGAGCCTTCACTTGTAATATTCGCGAATAAAATTGCATTACACGACCTTATCTTATTAGGTAAAGGAGAAGAAAAAACAGGTGGCAGAACAAGGCCTTCACTCGTATCAGATGCATTTGAAGCTTTTGTAGGTGCATTATATTTAGACCAAGGACTAGCCGCTGTTTGGAAATTTGCTGAAAATGTGATTTTTCCATTTTTTGAAGGAGATAAACTTGATGGCGTCGTTGATTTTAAAACACAGTTTCAAGAATATGTGCATCAACAAAACAAAGGTGACGTTACTTATCGTTTAATAAATGAAGAAGGGCCTGCACATCATCGTTTATTTACGTCGGAAGTCATCTTAGAAAACAAGCCAGTTGCGATTGGCAAAGGCAAAACGAAAAAAGAATCGGAACAGCAAGCAGCAGAAAGTGCATATAAACTTTTGAAAAATAAAGAAGTTTAATAACAGTGCAATTGTTTAGTGTGATATAGCTCACACGTGATTTATCGCATATTGTACAAAATTGTAATTTATGTAGCATGAGTTAAGAACTGATGTAAAAGTATTTCTAAGAGATTAGTCTATAATGCATTTATTACATGTCTTTAATTGTGGATATTATTTGGTGGAAATGTAATAACTGCAAGTCGTTGTGCCAAATTTATTGATGCACTAATCATATAGAAGCGAGAGCATGAGCATAACTGTATTGCGTAGTTTTTATCTCGCATCTGAGAAACACTTTAAAGGAGAATAGCATGGTATATTTGAAATCTATTGATGCCTTTGGATTTAAATCATTTGCTGAACATACAAATGTACAGTTTGATGAAGGTGTCACGGCAATAGTTGGACCTAATGGTAGTGGTAAGAGTAATATTACAGATGCAATAAAGTGGGTATTGGGCGAACAATCCGCGAAATCATTGCGTGGCGCTAAAATGGAAGATATTATTTTTTCTGGTGCAGAGCATAGAAAAGCTCAAAATTTTGCTGAAGTAAAATTAAAATTAGATAATAGTACAGGTAAATTAAATGTTGATACAGAAGAATTAGTAGTCACTCGCCGTTTATATAGAAGTGGGGAAAGTGAATATTATTTAAATAATGACCGGTCACGACTTAAAGATATTATAGAATTATTTTTAGATTCGGGATTAGGAAAAGAAGCATTCAGTATAATATCTCAAGGTCGCGTTGATGAAATTCTTAATGCAAAGCCAATTGATAGAAGACAAATATTGGAAGAATCTGCAGGTGTATTAAAATATAAAAAAAGAAAGGCAACTTCTGTGCAAAAATTAGATCAAACAGAAGACAACCTGACGCGTGTAGAAGATATTTTATTTGATTTAGAAGGTCGTGTCGAACCATTACGAGAAGAAGCTGCAATAGCAAAAGAATATAAACACTTATCTAATGAGATGGAAAAAAGTGATGTGCTAGTCACTGTTTATGATATTGAGCAATATAATCAAAATATTTATGAGCTAGACGAAAATCTCAATCGCTTAAAAAGTCAACAAGCTTCAAAAGATGCAGAAAAGGTACAACACACACAATCATTAAATCAATATAAATCTGAACGTCAACAATTAGACGAAACAATCGAATCTTTAAATTTTAAACTGGTTAAAGCAACTGAAGAAGTTGAAAAATTTGCTGGACAGTTAAATGTGTTAGAGGAACGTAAGAAAAATCAATCACAAACTAATGCACGATTTGAAGAAGAACAAGAAAGTCTAGAGACACAAGTCACAAATATAAAGCAAGAGCAAGCAGAAGTGAAAGACCAAATAAAACATTTAAAATCCAAACAAACAGATTTAAATGAAGAGATACAACAATATGAGTCACAGCTTTATGTATCCGATGAACAACATGATGAAAAGTTAGAGTCAATAAAAGATAAATACTATCAACTTATGTCAGAACAATCAGATGTCAATAATGATATTCGTTTTTTAGAGCATACGATTCAAGAAAATGAAACGAAACAATCACGATTAGATTCACGCTTGTTAGATGCTTATAAAGATTTGAAAAATATTCAAAATCAAATTACTGAAACTGAGAAACAAAGTACCATCGCGAAAAAAGAGTTGAAAAAAGCGGAAAGTGATTTAGCATCTTATGAGAAAAAACTAACACAACTTAAAAATCAACAAAATGAATACGAAGAGAAATTACACCAAGCATACAGATTTAATGAAAAATTAAAATCACGTATCGACAGTTTAGCGACACAGCAAGAAGAATATAGTTATTTTTTCAATGGTGTCAAACACATACTGAAAATGAAAGATAATAAACTTTCTGGCATCCGTGGCGCAGTCGCAGAAGTCATCCATGTGCCTTCGAATTTAACGAAAGCAATTGAAACGGCATTAGGTGCTTCACTGCAACATATCATTGTGGATTCTGAAAAAGATGGTCGTCAAGCAATACAATATTTAAAACAAAATGGTCTTGGAAGAGCTACATTTTTACCATTAAATGTCATTCAACCTCGTAATGTTGCAAGCGATATTTTGAATATAGCAGATAGCTCAACTGGCTTTGTAAACGTTGCTTCAAATGCGATACAAGTTGAAAATGATTATAAACATGTGATTCAAAATTTATTAGGTAATACAATAATTGTAGACAATTTGAAAAATGCTAACGAGTTAGCTAGAAAAATTCGTTATAGAACACGTATCGTAACGTTAGAAGGAGATATTGTAAACCCAGGTGGTTCCATGACTGGTGGTGGTGATCGTAAAACTAAAAGTATTTTATCTCAAAAAGATGAGCTTTCAACAATGCGTGCACAATTAGAAGATTATCAACAACAAACTGTTTCATTCGAAAAACAGTTCCAAGCTATTAAAGAAGAAGCAGATGCGTTAAGTAATACTTATTTTGATACGAGTCAAAACTATAATACGATAAAACAAAACGTACATGAATTTGACTTAGAATTGGATAGATTACGAAAGCAAGAAACACATTTAAAAAATGAGCATGAGGAATTTGAATTTGAGAAAAATGATGGTTACCAAAGCGAAACAAGTAAGCAAACCTTAAACGACAAAAAGGAACAATTAGCAACAATTCAAGCGCAATTGCAAAAATTAGAAGAAGATATTAATATCTATACAAAATTATCAAAAGAAGGTAAAGAGAGTACAACGTTAATACAACAAAAATTACATCAAAAACAATCTGATTTAGCAGTAATTAAAGAAAGACTAAATACTCAAAAGCAAACTGAATCAAGATTAAATCATCAACTTAAACAATTAAAAGAGCAAAAGCAAAAATTGAGTGAACAAATTGAATTATTTAATTCAGATGAAATAACTGGCGAAAAAGCTTTCGAAACGATTCAAAATAATATTGAACAAAGTAAAAATAATAAAGTAAAATTAACTGAAGATTTAGCTACTATTAAATCACAACGTCAAGCTTTGAATGATACAATTGAGACAACAGAACGTAAGTTGGAAGAAGCAAATCAAGATATTTTATCAATTGAAAACCGTTACCAAGATATTAAAGCAGAACAATCTCGTTTAGATGTACTCATTAACCATGCGATAGATCATTTAAGTGAGCAGTATCATCTTACCTTTGAACGAGCGAGTGAATTATATACATTAGAAGAAGATATTGAGAGTTTGCGTAAAAAAGTAAAATTAACGAAGATGTCTATTGAAGAATTAGGACCTGTAAACTTAAATGCGATTGAACAATTTGAAGAAATCAATGAACGTTATACTTTCTTGAATGAGCAACGTGCAGATTTAAGAGCAGCCAAAGCGACATTAGAACAATTAATTGAAGAAATGGATAAAGAAGTTAAGGAACGGTTTAAAGAGACTTTTCATTCCGTACAAGGTCATTTTTCTGAAGTATTTAAATCATTATTTGGTGGGGGACAAGCAGAGCTGCGCTTGACAGATGATGATTATTTATCAGCAGGGGTAGATATTATCGTCCAACCACCAGGTAAAAAACTACAAAATCTATCATTATTAAGTGGTGGAGAACGTGCTTTAAGTGCAATTGCTTTGTTATTCGCAATTTTAAAAGTGAGATCAGCGCCATTTGTGATTTTAGATGAAGTAGAAGCCGCTTTAGATGAAGCCAATGTTATACGTTATGCGCAATATTTAAAAGCATTATCAAGTCAAACTCAGTTTATTGTCATAACACATCGTAAAGGTACGATGGAATTTTCAGATCGTTTATACGGTGTAACGATGCAAGAATCAGGTGTATCAAAATTAGTAAGTGTCAATTTAAATACGATTGATGAAGTCATTAAGGAGGAACAAGTATGAGCTTTTTCAAACGACTAAAAGATAAATTCACAACGTCTACAGAAAATCAAAAACCAGACGAATTAGAGCAAGAACAACAATCTGAATTAGATGTAGAACAATCTCAAACATCTGAAGAACCACAAGAAAAAACAAAACAGCCAAAAAAATTAAAAGAAGCTGATTTTGATGATGACGGATTAATTTCAATTGAGGATTTTGAAGAAATTGAAGCACAGCAATTAGGTGCAAAATTTAGAGCAGGGTTAGAAAAATCTCGCGAAAATTTCCAAGAACAGTTAAATAACTTAATTGCACGTTATCGTAAAGTTGATGAAGATTTCTTTGAAGCATTGGAAGAAATGTTAATAACTGCAGATGTTGGCTTTAATACAGTGATGGAACTCGTAGAAGAATTACGTAACGAAGCTCAGCGACGTAATATTTCAGAAACTGAAGATTTACGTGAAGTTATCGTAGAAAAAATTGTAGATATCTATCATCAAGACGATGAACATTCAGAAGTAATGAACATTGAAAATGAAGGATTAAATGTCATTTTAATGGTAGGTGTGAATGGTGTTGGCAAAACGACAACAATCGGTAAATTAGCACATCGTTATCAAGCTGAAGGTAAGAAAGTGATGCTAGCAGCTGGTGATACTTTTAGAGCTGGCGCTATTGAACAACTCAAAGTATGGGGAGAACGTGTTGGTGTGGAAGTAATGAGCCAAAAAGAAGGTTCAGACCCAGCTGCAGTTATGTATGATGCTATCAATGCAGCTAAAAGTAAGGGCGTTGATATTTTAATTTGTGATACTGCAGGTCGCTTACAAAATAAATCTAATTTAATGAATGAATTAGAAAAAGTAAAACGTGTGATAGGCAGAGCAGTACCAGAAGCGCCCCATGAAGTACTTCTTTGTTTAGATGCTACTACCGGACAAAATGCATTGTCCCAAGCTAAATCATTTAAAGAGGTTACGAATGTGACTGGTATTGTATTAACTAAGCTGGATGGAACTGCAAAAGGCGGTATCGTTTTAGCGATACGTAATGAATTAAAAATACCAGTTAAATATGTTGGCTTAGGTGAAAAATTAGATGATTTACAACCATTTAATCCAGAAAGTTATGTATATGGACTATTTGCTGATATGATTGAACAAAATGTTGATGATACAGAGGCATCTGACGATGGTGCAGATAGCACGGATGTGCAGAATGAAGGCAATAAAGATGAGTCAAAATGATTTAATTAAGACAATACGTATGAATTACTTGTTTGATTTTTATCAATCATTATTAACGGAAAAGCAACGAAACTATCTAGAACTATTTTACCTACAAGATTATTCTTTAAGTGAGATTGCAGATACGTTTGATGTGAGCCGCCAAGCAGTGTATGATAACATAAGAAGAACTGGTGATTTAGTAGAAGATTATGAAGAGAAACTAGGTCTTTATCAAAATTTTGAAAAACGACAAAATATATATGAAGCAATAAAAAAGCATATTGAGGAGCCAGAAAAAATTAAACAGTATCTTCAAGCACTTGAAGATTTAGAATAATTAAGAGTATAAAGGAGGGTATTGATATGGCATTTGAAGGGTTATCCGATCGTCTCCAAGGGACGATGCAAAAAATCCGTGGCAAAGGGAAAGTAACTGAAGCAGATATTAAATTAATGATGCGAGAGGTCCGACTAGCATTACTTGAAGCAGACGTTAACTTTAAAGTCGTAAAGGATTTTGTCAAAACCGTATCAGAACGAGCTTTAGGTTCAGATGTAATGAAGTCTTTAACACCTGGACAACAAGTTATTAAGATAGTACAAGAAGAACTTACACAACTCATGGGTGGCGAAAATGCAACCATCCAGATGGCCAACAAACCGCCAACAGTTGTGATGATGGTTGGTTTACAAGGTGCAGGTAAAACTACGACTGCAGGTAAGTTAGCATTGCTTATGCGTAAAAAATACAACAAAAAACCATTATTAGTTGCGGCCGATATTTATAGACCAGCAGCAATTGATCAATTACAAACTGTAGGTAAGCAAATTGATATTCCTGTATACAGTGAAGGGGACCAAGTTAAGCCACAACAAATTGTAGAAAATGCAATTAAACATGCAAAAGAGGAACATTTAGATTTTGTCATTATTGATACTGCAGGTCGTTTGCATGTTGATGAAGCATTAATGGAAGAATTAAGTGATGTAAAAGAAATCACTAAACCAGATGAGATTATGCTTGTTGTTGATGCCATGACTGGTCAAGATGCAGTAAATGTAGCCCAATCGTTTGATGAGCAATTAGAAGTTTCAGGTGTTACCTTGACAAAACTAGATGGTGATACACGTGGTGGTGCTGCTTTATCAATTAGAGCAGTGACACAAAAGCCAATTAAATTTGTTGGTATGAGTGAAAAGTTAGATGGCTTAGAACCATTTCATCCAGAACGTATGGCTTCTCGAATATTAGGTATGGGTGATGTGTTAAGTTTAATAGAAAAAGCGCAACAAGATGTAGATGAAGATAAAGCTAAAGATTTAGAAAAGAAAATGCGTACGTCATCATTTACTTTGGAAGATTTCTTAGAACAATTAGATCAAGTCAAGAACCTTGGTCCATTAGATGACATTATGAAAATGATCCCTGGAATGAACAAAATGAAAGGGATGAATAATCTTAATATGGATGATAAACAAATCGACCATATTAAAGCTATTATTCAATCTATGACACCTAATGAACGTAATAACCCTGAAACATTAAATGTATCACGTAAAAAACGTATTGCTAAGGGTTCAGGACGTACTGTTCAAGAAGTTAACAGATTGATGAAACAATTTAATGAAATGAAGAAAATGATGAAGCAATTTTCTGGTGGCGGCAAAGGCAAAAAAGGTAAACGTAAACAAATGGAGAATATGTTAAATGGTATGAACTTACCATTTTAACAATTGTCTATAAAATAATTTTTTAAAGAAATAAACGGGCACAAGTCTCATTCACAAAATAAAGGACTAATCCATATGAAAATGGATTAGTCCTTTTTATATGGATAATTTGCGATTTTGAACGTGCATGCTTGCCTGGGGATATGGCTCGAGCCCGTAGTCTCTCGCTCATATCATTTCCCTGGGCGTCAGCACGATGCAAAATCGTAGAAAATATAAAATTATGAATTTTCATTTGTGAATGACATGTTATTTAATTTAACTTAGGTATATTAATATTTTCCCTGAATGTCGTACCTTCATATTCTGTTCTAAAAAGATTTCTTTTTTGTAATTCTGGAATGATGTAATCTACAAAATCTTCCAAGCTATTAGGAAAAGTTGGCGGCATTAAATTAAATCCGTCAGCTACACCCTCATTAAACCAATGTTCCATTTCATCAACAATTTGTTCTGGTGTTCCGATGAGCGTTAAATGCCCACCACCTGCACTAAGATATCCTAACAATTGTCGTAAAGTTGGATTTTTGTCTTTTATAATTTCCAACACAGTTTGATAACGACCTTTGGGGCCTTTAAAAGATTCTAATGGTGGTAAAGGTGGCACCGGTTCATCCAAATCCCAATTATGACAATCTTGATGGATGAAAAATTCTAATTGATTTAATGCTGTTTCAATTGCTAAGTTTGCATCTAGTTTTTGCTTTTTAGCATAAGCTTCTTCGTATGTTGGGGCGACATATGTGACTAATCCTGGAAAGACTTTTAAACTGTTTTCTGATTTACCTGCTAATTTAAGTTGATGATTTAATCTTTTTTTAAATACAGTGGCTTGCTGTATGTTCCAAGCTACTGCATAAACAGCATCTGCGTATTTAGTAGCTAATGCAATGCCAGGATCTGATGCACCAGCTTGCATAGCAACAGGTTTGCCTTGTAGGCTGCTTGGTGTTGTTAAAAGTCCCTGTACTTTGAAATGCTCTCCTACATGATTGATCGCATGGATATGATTCGCATTGATTAGAATATCATGTACCTTGTCATGTATAAAATCATCTGAGCTCCAAGATGTTAATAATTGATTCATGACACATGCAAATTCATCTGCTTTTTTATAACGTTCATGATGTGCAGGTAAACTAGACATGCTATGATTTGCAGCTTCTAAATCCGTCATAGACGTTACTAAATTCCAGCCTGCACGTCCTTGACTCATATGATCAAGGCTCAATAATTGCCTTGCAGCAGTAAAAGGATTCGAAAATGTACTTGAGATAGTTGCAACAAGACCTATATTTTGTGTTACTTGTGCTATTGCTGCTAAATTCATTAATGGGTCAAACCAAAAAGCAGGCATGTCATTATCCGTTTTAGCAGGAAAAGATTGATTATCTGCAAAAAATATAGCGTCCAACAACCCCCGTTCTGCTAGTCTAGCTAACGATTTGTAATAAGCGGTATCTCCAATTTGGTCAATACTAGAATCATGCATACGCCATGCAGCTTGGTGATGGCCACAACCATAAAGTAATACACCTATATTGAGATGTTGGGTATGTGTCATAATTGATGTCCTCCATATTTTAATTCATTGTTAAGCCGCCATCTACGGTAATATTTTGACCAGTGATACCATTAGCCTGATCGGAAACTAAAAATGTCACCATGTTAGCTACATCTTGTGGTGTTGTAACTTTATGTAATGGCGTAGTTTGTTCGATTAAATCAAACACTTCATCCGTAGTGACAGCACTAGCGTCTGTAGTTTTTAATAAACCACCAGAAACGACATTAACTTTGATGCCATATTGTCCTAGTTCGGCAGCGATATTTCTAGTGAAACCGATTAAACTTGACTTAGCGGTAGTATATTCGTGGTAGGGTACGACAGGATTTTGGTATAAATTCGTTCCGATAGATATAATGGTACCTGATTTGTGCTTAATAAATTGATCAATAACGCTTTGCGTTACATTGAAAGCACCTTTGAGCGTACCGTCAATTTGTTGTTGATAATCTGACCAGCTTAAGTCTTTAAATGATTTTTGACTAGAAGGATCAAATTTAAATCCTATAAGCGCATTATTCACAACAGCATCTATTTTTCCAAAATAATTAGTAGCTTCCGTGATTAATTGATCAACTTGTGTTCTGTCTGTGACATCAGCACGTATTGCAATTGCATGCTCGTGACCAATTTCGTCCACAACTTTTTCTGCTAATGCTTTATTTTGAAAATAATTGATAATTACATTATGTCCTTGTTTACCTAAAGTTTTTGCTATTGATGCACCTAATCCTCTACTGCTACCAGTTATAAGTATTGTTTTAGTCATCATTTCACTCCTAGAATTATTTATTAAATAAAAAAATACACAACCTCCGTGAGAGAAGTTGTGTACTAAAAATCTACAATCTATAGTTAAGATATTAAAATAGCTTTGTCATTTTTGTAACACTTCCCTCCGCTAGTATGGACTAGATCAGGTTCAAAGGGTTTGAGTAAACTCATCTCAGTTAAAAAACACCCCTAGTGCATTTCATATTTAATTTATTCTCAATTTATAGTGTTTAATGATTAATGTCAAGTTTACTTCGAAGTCGGAAGCTATATTGATACAATTAATTGTTTAAAAGTAAAAATATAAAATGGTAAAGAAGAAACTCTTTACAAACTTCTAAATAACTGTTAATATTATTTCTTGTAGAAAATAAAAATTAGAACAATCAAAGGAGAGAATATAAATGGCAGTTAAATTACGTTTAACACGTTTAGGCTCAAAAAGAAATCCATTCTATCGTATCGTAGCAGCAGATGCTCGTGCGCCACGTGATGGTCGTAACATCGAACAAATCGGAACTTATAATCCAAATAATGTAAATGCTCCAGAAGTTAAAATTGACGAAGAGTTAGCATTAAAATGGTTAAAAAATGGTGCTAAACCAACAGATACTGTACACAATATCTTATCAAGAGAAGGTATCTTGAAAAAATTTGACGATCAAAAATAATTGTCATCATTTACACATATTAAATTTATAAAAGGAGAGGCGTAGAAATCTCAGTGATTTAAAATGATTTCGTCGTCTCATCTTCGCATGAATGACTAAGGTAAAATGTTTACCATAGCGCATGCCAATATAATGATAAGAGGCTGAGACAATACATTTGTCCCAGCCTTTTAAATTATCACAAACATTTTAATACACATTAACTAATTGATAAGATTGTTTAAAGGAATAAATAAAATAATCAATAAAATAATCAATACAACATTTTACCACGTAACGATAGAGAAGGCTTATTATAATTATAATAATTCATGTTATAATTATTTTAGTCAAAAAATGAAAAAAACGAATTTCAATGATATATACACATTATCGGAGGAGCTTAAATGAAAGTAGAAATAGGTAAAATTATCAATACACATGGTATAAAAGGCGAAATCAAAGTCCAATCTCACTCAGATTTTACAGATATCCGCTTTCAACCAGGTGAAATTGTGATGATAGAACGTCAAAATGAACCAACAATAGAATTGAAAGTTGCGACATATCGTATGCATAAAGGGTTGCACATGTTGACTTTTGAAGGCATCAATAATATTAATGATATTGAGCATTTAAAAGGGGAGATACTTTTACAAGAACGCGACCATGAAGAAATTGAATTAGGTGAACATGAATATTATTACTCAGATATTATTGGTTGTACCGTATTCGATGAAAAAGAAACGCCTATTGGACGCGTGATAGAAATTTTTGAAACGGGTGCGAATGATGTATGGGTTGTCAAAGGTGATAAAGAATATCTTATACCATATATAGAAGATGTTGTTAAACATATAGATGTTGAAGGTAGACGTATTGATATTACGCCTATGGAAGGACTGTTGGAGTAATGAAGATAGATTATTTAACTTTGTTCCCTCAAATGTTTGATGGCGTATTAAATCAATCGATTTTAAAAAGAGCACAAGATAAGGAAATGCTACAAGTCAATACTGTCGATTTTAGAAGTTTCGCTGAAAATAAGCATAATCAAGTAGATGATTATCCATTTGGCGGTGGACAAGGTATGGTGCTTAAACCAGAACCTATATTTAATGCAATGAAGTGCATTGAAAAAACAGAAAATACACGAGTGATTTTAATGTGTCCACAAGGTCGGCCATTTAATCAGGAAATTGCCCAGGAACTTAGTCATTCAGAACATTTGGTTTTTATTTGTGGACATTATGAAGGATATGATGAACGAATTCGACAGCATCTAGTTACTGATGAAATTTCTATGGGAGATTATGTTTTAACAGGTGGAGAATTGCCTGCTATGGTAATGACTGATGCAATTGTAAGGTTAATACCAGGTGTTTTAGGTAATCAACAATCACATGAGGATGATTCCTTTCAGGATGGTTTATTAGAATTTCCACAATATACAAGACCACGTTCATACCAAGATATGAACGTGCCAGATGTATTATTATCAGGTAATCATGCGCATATTGATCATTGGCGTCATGAGCAAAAACTGATACGTACGTGGGAAAAGCGTCCAGATTTATTAGAAAATTATCCACTTACGGATAAAGATAAAGATATTTTAGAAAGATATAAAAAGCAATTGAAAAATGAATGACAGTGTGCTAACATAATTTAAGTGTGCGACACACGAAAATCACTATGATCCGCTGCTATATATTTGTCAAGGCAAGAACATAGGTTGAAGGAGAGAAAAAATAATGAGTAATCACAAATTAATCGAAGCAGTAACACAATCACAATTACGCACAGATTTACCTTCATTCCGTCCAGGTGACACTTTAAGAGTTCACGTACGTATTATTGAAGGTACTCGCGAACGTATCCAAGTATTCGAAGGTGTTGTAATCAAACGTCGTGGTGGAGGTATTTCAGAAACTTTCACAGTACGTAAGATTTCTTCAGGTGTAGGTGTGGAACGTACATTCCCATTACACACTCCAAAAATCGAAAAAATCGAAGTTAAACGTCGCGGTAAAGTACGTCGTGCTAAATTATATTACTTACGTGAATTACGTGGTAAAGCTGCTAGAATCAAAGAAATTCGTTAATCAGCATAAAAGTCATAAAAAAGAAGCAGTTCCTAATAGGAACTGCTTCTTTTTTTGTTTCGTAATCAATTCGACGAAGGTAATAATGATATTATTTTTTAGCGTAAATCCATTTTGTATATATGAAACTTAAAACGACGCCAATAACACTAATTATGATCAATAACCATGTATAGGGTGGTGTATATTTAAGCGTAATTGTCTTTTGTCCTTGTTCTACAGGGATGATTGTCATGATGCCATTTCCTTGTTTAACTGGTAACGTTTTGCCTTTGTCTGTATAAGCTTTCATTCCATCTCTATAAGGCATTGGCAACACGAGATAACCTTCATCATTTTTATTTTTTTCAATTGTATAATTACGCGCATTTTGTGAAACTTTCACTGAATGTAGTTGTTTATGTGCTTTATTTAATACGTCGTAGTTTTCTCCGTATATTCCTTTAATATTAAAACGATAAGTACCTTTAGATAATTTTATATTCAAATCTTGAGCAGATTTTATGCGCATTGTTACAGGAGTGACGAAACGTCTGTACTTATAAGATAAGTTATTACGATGTTGATTATATTCATTTACGCCAACATTGTGTACTTTATCTGGTCCCAATAATTCAACATCCATCACTACATAGAGGTCTTCATATTGATTGGCAATAGATGTTGGTAACTTATACTGGATACCACCGCCGTCCTTAGAAACGGATAATTTATTTTTTTGTGTACGTTTTGCATTAACTAAATGAGTTGAAGTTTCTGCAAGTAAGTTTTTATTCGGTGTGAACTGTTGATTGGTAGGGTATGCGTCTGTCTGGTCAAAAACGACCCCTTGTAACATTGCTTGTTCTTTATCCAAAGGTGATTTAAGATCTTTTTTATTAAATACTTTATTTGTAATATGCGCACTTGGATAGTTGATTTTATTTGTTGAGTGTACAAAGGATTCATCATCAGAATGTTTGATTGTACTATGCTTAGAAAAACCATAAGGCATATTTTTGTCTTCTGGACGTCGTATACGATCATTGACATCCCAAAGTGCCATCAAATTAGCTCTATTTGAAAGTAAACGGTAAGTGCTGTTTTTATCCGTATGCATATTGATTTGTAATGCTTTATCATAATATTTTAAAATATCGCCATCAAAAATACTTGAATATAATGCAATGCCGTTGAAATGATATATCATTGGTGAATTCAAACCGTATTGTGACATGTAATCGATTCTACTGAATGGATTATCTTGACTCTGTTTAATCTTATCAATTTTTTTGGCTAATGAAGGACTTTTATATTTTGAATCATGCATTGACGAAACTGTCGATTCGTATTTTTGAACATTATTTACATGGTCGTTTTCTAAAATAATTGCTTGTTGAATAATGAATAATATTACAAGTACAACAGATGGCCATTTTAATTTGAATAGTGATTTTTTATAAAGCAATATACCGATAAAAATCATAATTACAAGGCAGACGCCCATCCATGACATTTTTTGTTCTTTTACTATAATTTGCATAATACCCATAATCATTAATACGGGTAAGCAAGCGAATATATACGACTTCAATGATAATTCAGATAAATGCTGAATAAATAATGCAATTAATCCAGCAGTAGTAAGCGCAAATATATAAACCCAGCGGCGCTCAGGTGTTGAGAACCCATTGAACATACTATCGAAAAGGGGAGTTAGAGATCCTATTAGCATCACCCAAGTTGCGATAGCGAAAAGTCTATAATAATAATGTCGATATAATTTAAAAGATAGTAAGGCAATGAGTGCAATGATAGTAACAGTGATATAAAATCCATTTGTGAAAAAATGTTTTTGTCGTGCGAAATCTGTAATGATACCAAAATTAAAATAAGGATTACTTACTCTATCATTATTTAAAAAAGAAGAAACTCCAGTATAAAAACCCCATATAGCAATTAAGGTACTTAATATAACAGCTATAGGTATCATCCAAAGTTGTTGTTTCCTTGTGACGCTATCTTTTGCATGTGGGAAGATACATCTGTAGATAAAGTAACTCAAAATGACAATAGCTTCGTAATAACTAAAATAAAAATTAGAAAATAATGTTAAAGCAATAGCAAAAATAAATAATCCAATTTTTCTTTCTTTATAAAACCGTTCAATACCAAGCAAAGATAGTGGGAGAAAAATTAATAAATCTCCATAATATGACCAAGTAAAATTAAAATAAATGACGGTTGTTGAAGCTGCATATAACATTGAAGCCAAAAATACTATGTAGTTTTTGAGCTTGATATAATTAAAGAAATAGAACGCAAGGATAAATGTAGCAATACCTTTGACAAAAGCTACAATCAATTGGTTACTTGCCCAATATGTGATATTGCTAGGGTTGCTATTAAATATTACTTCAGATAACCACACGAATAAAAAATTAATTATTACAAAAGGTGAGGTTGCATAGTAATAGGATAAATCTTTAACATAATCTCCACCTAAACCAAAAGAATGATCATAAAAACTTTTGAATTGGCTAAAGTGTTCGTAAAGATACATTTGGAAAGGCATCATTTGCCTAAACCCATCACCATGACCACTGAATACGACACCGTCAGTTAAATAGCGATAAATATATGGTGTGAACGTTAATAAAGCTACGCCAACACCCATTAAAAGGATCGTAAAAAATCTTGTTAGTTTGTGAGACCAAATTCTATGAAACACGGTCATACCTCATCTCAGATAAACTCCTTTATTTAAATTTAGATTTTTGTTTTAGACACCAAAAAGCACTTATTAAGATACTTATACCTGAAATTATAATCATCGTAAACCAATATTTCGGTCGATATTTAATGACAATTTCATGATCTTGTTCTGAGACTGGCACACCAGTCATCATATAATTTACTTTTTTAGGTTTTACTTTTTTATGATCTATGTAGGCCATCATACCGTCACGATAAGGAATGTTAATCGTTGCGATACCCTCAGAGTGTGGCGCTAACTTCACTTTAACTCCATTGTTAATATCATTATAATAATGATTTTGTTTTGTGTTATAGGCTTTTTTAAGTTTATTATAGTTTTCTCCATGAAGACTTTGAATTTCAAAATAATAATTACCTCTAGGATTAATAGCTATGTTAATATTACCATCTTTATCTGGTTGCGTCCTATATAATTGGTTTTCAACGCCAGTTTTATAGGTTGAATTGTTATATAAACGGTGGTTAGCATAATTATTTATATTAATTGTGTAGTTACTATCGGGTTTGCCACGTTGAACTTTTAAACTTAAATAAAAGTCTGAATAACGTTTTCTTATGTGATTTGGAACATGAATTTTAATCTGACCTTGGTTTTTGGGCAGATAGATTTGATTATGATTTTTCATTTTTACATTTTTATAAACTATTTTAGTTGAATTGATAAGGTTTTGTGCATTGTCCGTATAAGTCTCACCTTTATTTTTTATAACAACACCATCTAACATCGCATGTTCTCGATCGATAGGTGTTTTTAAAGCGTCGGCATTATAGATTTGATCACTCACTTTTACGGAAGGTAAGTTTAAAGTATTCTCATAAATGTGATATTGTCCTTCACTTTTTACTTTTTTAAAATAACTAGGAACATTGTTTTCGTAATCTTTTAACATTAAATATTTCATTGAAAATAAACTGCTAATATTTTGTCGCCCATTAGTACTTTGGTATCTACTCACTGATTCAGACTGCAGGTTAATTTTTAAATCATCGTAGTAATAGTCTAAAATATTATGGTGAAAGATACTTGAGTATATACTTGAACCTTTAAAAAATTGATACATAGGTGTGTTATCTTGTTCATTAACACGCCAATCGATACGTTCGTCTTCGGTCTTAGAATGTTTCATTTCAGAGACTAACTGTCTTTGTAACGGTGTGTTAAAAAGACTTGCATTGACATAATAACGATTTGCTCGTTCAACATGATCTTCAAAATAAATTTGATTGCGTATAAAAACAGCTACAACGAGTGTTGCTAATATCAATATGGCAGTATAGTAAAAATAAGCTAAACGTTTACGATAAGTTGGAACATGAATACACAATACTAATAAGCCAATTAAACTAACAATAGGTGTAAACCAAAGCCAAGAAACGAAATCATCATAAACCCAAGCGCTTATAAAGATAAAACTTAAACTTATGATTGATGAAAAAAGATAGTTTTTAACCGTTAAAGTGCTAAAGTATTTTGCATATAGTCCAATGAGCAATGCAGCGTTAAAAGCTATTAAGTAATGCCATCTTTTTTGTGGAGCAGAAAAGCCGTTAAAGAGCTGATCGACAAATGGTAAATAATTAGCACCTATCGTAAGGATCATAAAGAAAGCGAATAACTTAAAATAAAAATGTTTGTACAGTTTAAATGATAACAGTGCTTGTATCACTATAAATAAAATCACTATTAGGTAATTGTCATAAAATAAATTCGTATTTTGGTTGAAGGGTTCAAAAGCATCTACGTCTCCATTAAAAGGTATACGTCTATTATTGGTATAAGCACGTAAGCCATGATAAAAAAAGAAAAGACTACAACCAAGTGCTAAAATTGCAGCAATGAGGATTGTGTATATTGCTTTAAGTCTAGGAACGATATCATGTTTATGCTTATATATTAACCTAACCGTGAAATAGATTAGGCCTACGATTAATTGATAATATGCAAAATAAAAGTTATTAATTAATGAAACTGTGACTACTATAATAAACATAGCTTTTTTTTCTTTTTGCAAAAATAATTCAATAGACCATAAGAGTAGCGGTAATAATATAAAAATATCACTGAAAAAAGGCCAATATACAGTAAACCTAAAATAGAGTGGTGATATTACAAAAAGATATGACGATAGTAGTGCAATGCTTCTGTTATGTGTAATGTAACGTACAAAACCAAAAGTTGCTAACATCGCTAATGTTGATTTAAATACTGATATGACAATAGCATTTGTCATCCAAAACATGATGTCTTGCGTATTTATATTGACAACTAATTTTATTATAAAGATAAACAGCACATTCATCATAAATAAAATATTAGTTGAAAAATAATAACTTAAGTCAGTAAAAAAATCTCCGCCTAATCCAAAATCAGTGGCGTAAAACCATTGTCCATGACTCCATTTATCATACAAGTACATTTGCATTGGAATCATTTGTTCCATGCCATCGTTGGGCCCTGTAAATAAAACACCATCATTTATAAATCTATAGATGACATATCCATGACCAATGATTGCTAATATAAAGCATAATAATATGTAAAAAATCATCCTTTTCATGAGTAGTCTCCTGTAATTGAATTATTTTAATTCTATTGTAACGATTTTTTAGATTTATTGATAAAAATTACTATTATTTTATTTCAAAAAAATTAATCTCAAGATTATATTTATTTTGGTGTTTAGTATTGAAGGACACAAATTTGCTTAGTTTAAGGTCTGTTATAGACAATTGGGCACTTATTATAGGAAAATAGTGTAAATTAGTTTTTTAAATAAAGTAAATACAAGTTTTTATTTATCTCTATTCACCGCTCGTGTTATGATTTTAAGGTCAATGAATGGTATGAATAAAATATAAAATTTTGAAAAACAAACGAATAAACGTAAAAAGAAAGGTGAAGTAAATGGTAATCCAATGGTATCCAGGACATATGGCAAAAGCAAAACGCGAAGTTGCTGAACAATTAAAGAAAGTAGATGTTGTTTTTGAACTTGTTGACGCCCGTATTCCTTATAGTTCAAGAAATCCAATGATTGATGACGTGATACAACAAAAACCGAGAGTAGTTATTTTGAATAAAAAAGACATGGCGAATTTAAAAGAATTAGAAAAATGGGAGTCTTATTTTAAAGAAAAAGGCTATTATCCAGTGGCAATCGATGCTAAACATGGAAAAGGACTAAAATTAGTAGAGCAAACAGCTATTAAAGCAACACAAGAAAAATTTGACCGTGAAAAGAAAAAAGGTCTAAAACCACGTGCGATACGTGCGATGATCGTCGGCATTCCTAATGTTGGAAAATCTACACTCATTAATAAGTTAGCACACAAATCCATTGCTAAAACTGGAAATACACCTGGTGTCACAAAGCAACAACAATGGATCAAAGTTGGAAATTCACTTCAATTATTAGATACGCCAGGTATACTTTGGCCTAAATTTGAAGATCAACTTGTAGGGAAAAAATTAAGTATTACCGGAGCGATTAAAGATAGTATTGTACATTTGGATGAAGTTGCGATTTATGGTCTTGAATTTTTAAAAACCTATGATTATGAAGGATTGAAAAATCACTATAAGGTCGATGTGCCAATAGAAGCTGAAAATTTAGAATGGTTTGATGCTATAGGACGTCGTAGAGGATTGTTGCGTAGCGGTAATGAGGTTGACTATGAAGCGGTCATTGAATTAATCATCCATGAAATTAGAAATGCAAAAATCGGAACATATACGTTTGATGTTATTAAAGAAATGGATGTGTAACATAAATTTATGAAGCAAACGATAAAAGAAATTAAAGACCAATTAGCAACGTTACACAACACAAGCGACATTCAACTTCAACCATTTTATAAGGATGAACGTATTGGGGTTCAAAAAGCAATAGCAACAAGAATAAAACAACTAGATAAAGAACAACAATTATTAAATCAATATCAAGCCATGACATTTTATGAAAATCAAATATTAGCAAATGATGAAAGTGCGATAATTTGTGGTATTGATGAAGTAGGGAGAGGTCCACTTGCAGGACCAGTTGTCGCTTGTGCGGTGATATTAAATCATGATCATCACTTTACAGGTCTTAATGATTCGAAACAACTTACTGCCAAAAAAAGAAAAGTATTAGAACGTCAATTATTAGAGGAATTACATGCTTATGCATTCGGCTATGCTACTGTAGAGGAAATTGATGAAATCAATATTTATGAAGCGACAAAATTAGCTATGAAACGTGCTATTAATGGGCTGTCAGTTCAGCCAACACATTTACTCATTGATGCGATGACTTTAGAAACAAATATCGATCAAACATCTCTTGTGAAAGGTGATGCTAAAAGTGTATCGATTGCTGCAGCAAGTGTCTTAGCCAAAGAAAATAGAGACAGGTATATGACTCAGCTTGCCCAAAAATTTCCAGAATATGGGTTTGAAAAAAACGTTGGCTATGGTACTCAGCAACACTTAGATGCAATTAAAAATCACGGCATTTTAAATGTCCACAGAAAAACATTTCAACCAATTAAATCACTTTATAAATAATCTAAAAATTAAAAGAATTGAAATAAGTAGTTTAAATCAGTTTACAATAGCGCTTTCATTTCCTATAATTAAATATGAACTTAACCTAAGAAACAGGAGGATGGAGAATGAATATCCACGAGTATCAAGGTAAAGCAATATTTCGTTCAATGGGCGTTGCTGTCCCAGAAGGACGTGTAGCATTTACTGTTGAAGAAGCAGTTGAAAAGGCAAAAGAATTAGATTCAAATGTATATGTTGTAAAAGCGCAAATTCACGCCGGGGGTAGAGGTAATGCAGGCGGTGTTAAAATTGCAAAATCACTATCTGAAGTGGAAACATATGCAAAAGAATTGTTAGGAAAAACATTAGTAACACATCAAACTGGACCAGAAGGTAAAGAGATTAAGCGCCTTTACATAGAAGAAGGCTGCGATATTCAAAAAGAATATTATGTTGGATTTGTAATTGATCGTGCAACTGATAGAGTAACTTTGATGGCATCAGAAGAAGGCGGTACTGAAATTGAAAAGGTTGCTGCTGAAACACCCGAAAAAATCTTCAAAGAAACAATTGATCCAGTTGTTGGATTAGCATCTTATCAAGCAAGAAGAATTGCTTTCAATATTAATATTCCTAAAGAATCTATTAATAAAGCAGCTAAGTTTTTAGTATCACTTTATAATGTATTTATTGAAAAGGATTGTTCAATTGTTGAGATTAACCCACTTGTAACTACAGGTGATGGGCAAGTACTTGCATTAGATGCAAAACTCAACTTTGATGACAATGCGTTATTTAAACATAAAGATATCCAAGAATTACGCGATTTAGAAGAAGAAGATCCAAAAGAAATCGAAGCTTCTAAATATGATTTATCATACATTGCATTAGATGGCGACATTGGCTGTATGGTAAATGGTGCTGGTCTTGCAATGGCGACAATGGATACAATCAATCACTTTGGTGGTAATCCGGCGAACTTCCTTGACGTAGGGGGCGGCGCAACGAAAGAAAAAGTTACTGAAGCGTTTAAAATCATATTGGGTGATGAAAACGTAAAAGGTATCTTTGTTAATATCTTTGGTGGCATTATGAAATGCGACATTATTGCTGAAGGTATTGTTGCTGCAGTTAAAGAAGTAGAATTAACTTTACCGTTAGTTGTACGTTTAGAAGGTACAAATGTTGAAAGAGGTAAAGAAATTCTGAAAGAATCAGGATTAGCTATTGAACCGGCTGCAACAATGGCAGAAGGCGCACAAAAAATCGTAAAACTTGTAAAAGAAGCGTAAGGAAAGGATGGGAACGCTAAGATGAGCGTAATGATAGATAAAAATACAAAAGTAATTGTACAAGGTATCACAGGGTCTACTGCACTTTTCCATACAAAACAAATGCTTGAATATGGTACGCAAATTGTTGCAGGGGTAACTCCAGGTAAAGGTGGACAAGTGGTTGAAGGCGTACCAGTTTTCAATACTGTTGAAGAAGCTAAAAAAGAAACTGGTGCAACCGTTTCAGTAATCTATGTACCTGCTCCATTTGCAGCAGATGCTATTTTAGAATGCATTGAAGCTGAGTTAGATTTAGCTATATGTATTACAGAGCATATTCCAGTTATCGACATGGTTAAAGTGAAACGTTACTCAGAAGGTAAGAAAACACGTGTTATTGGACCAAACTGTCCAGGTGTTATTACTGCAGACGAATGTAAGATTGGTATCATGCCTGGTTATATACACAAAAAAGGTCATGTGGGCGTAGTTTCACGTTCAGGTACATTGACTTATGAAGCTGTACATCAGTTGACTGAAGAAGGCATTGGTCAAACTACTGCAGTAGGTATCGGAGGAGATCCAGTTAACGGTACTAACTTCATCGATGTATTAAAACAATTTAATGAAGATGATGAAACGAAAGCAGTTGTTATGATTGGTGAAATTGGCGGTACAGCAGAAGAAGAAGCTGCTGAGTGGATTAAAGCTAATATGAATAAACCTGTTGTAGGTTTCGTTGGTGGCCAAACAGCGCCTCCAGGAAAACGTATGGGTCATGCTGGCGCAATTGTTTCTGGTGGTAAAGGTACTGCAGATGAGAAAATCAAAACATTAAATAGTTGTGGTGTGAAGACTGCAGATACACCATCAGAAATTGGTACTACGTTAATTGATGCTGCAAAAGAAGCAGGTATCTATGAACAGTTACTTACTGTTAAATAGTATAAATTAACAATAAAATAGTATTAAAAATGAGCACAAACTCCCAAAATATGTTGGAGTTTGTGCTATTTTAAGTGTATGAAATTTGTATGATATGAAGATTATGTACTGTACTCATTTAAATTTCTTTTTAAACATATATTACAAATGTAGTGTAAATGAATTTAATTTGTAAACTGACTTTATATCGATTTACTTTATAATGATTTTATAAAGGAGCACGATATATGAACACAGATTATCTATTTTTAAAATTACGTTTCTCAGGACTGTCCACACAGCAAATACATCGGTTACTTAAATTTAAAAGCAATTTTCTGTCATACACTAAGCGTGAACAACAAACAATATTAAAACTATATTTATCAACTACTAAATCTCAAAAGAAATATCAAATATATCATGATTTTGTTAACTATCATATTGATGCTATACTGATGCAATTATATAAATGGAATATTAATTTTATTGGAATTAACCATCCATCTTATCCAAATTTACTTCGTGAAATACACAATCCCCCGTTCATACTTTTTTATAAAGGAGATATCGCGTTAACTGCACGTGATCAAAACCTTGCAATTGTCGGCTCTAGACATGCTACTGATTATACAAGGGATGCTCTGAAATTCCTTTTTCCTTCATTTAAAAAGAAGAATTTAACTATCGTTTCTGGATTAGCAGAAGGTGCAGACCAAGTAGCACATCAATACGCTATAGAAAATCATATGTCAGCTATTGCAGTGTTAGCCTTTGGCCACCTTAATCATTATCCAAAATCGACGCAAAAACTTAGGAAACAGTTAGAACAAACAGGATTAGTCATTAGTGAATATCTGCCTTATCAAAAACCGCTTAAACACCATTTTCCAGAAAGAAATAGATTGATTAGTGGTCTTTCGAAAGGTGTATTGATAACAGAATCTACAATTAAAAGTGGCACTTCAATTACAACAAATTGCGCATTAGAACAAAATAGAGAAGTATATGTTTTACCAGGTTCAATGTTTAATAATATGACAATGGGCAACCTAATGAGTGCACAAGAAGGCGCAAAAATTGTAATTTCACCGAAAGATATCATAGATGATTTTGTCTAAAATTGATATAAATAAAATTGTACGAGAATACTTTTTGATTTATAAAAAAGATGTGAATAATCGGTGTCTTTTCCAATAATTAAAGCTAAATATGCCTTTGTTTAAATGAATTTAAAATTAAAAACATTGACAAAAACAAAATAGACCGTTTATCATTTATCTTTGTAATTAGAAATGCAAGGGGGTAACTACTTTGGCAGAAAATTTAGTCATAGTTGAATCGCCTGCAAAAGCTAAAACCATTGAAAAATATTTAGGTAAAAAATATAAAGTTATCGCATCTATGGGGCATGTAAGAGATTTGCCAAGAAGCCAAATGGGCGTAGATGTAGAAAATGACTATGAACCCAAATATATTACTATACGTGGCAAGGGTCCTGTTGTTAAGGAATTAAAAAAACATGCTAAGAAAGCAAAAAATATATTCTTAGCAAGTGACCCCGATCGTGAAGGTGAGGCAATTGCTTGGCATTTAGCGAATATATTAAATTTAGAAGACTCAACTGAAAATAGAGTAGTATTTAATGAAATAACAAAAGATGCAGTAAAACAAAGTTTTAAACATCCTAGGGGCATAGAAATGGAACTCGTGGATGCACAACAGGCTAGAAGAATTTTAGACCGTTTAGTAGGTTATAATATTTCACCTGTTTTATGGAAGAAAGTTAAAAAAGGACTTTCTGCGGGTCGCGTACAATCAGTCGCTTTAAGATTAGTCATAGATCGTGAAAATGAAATCAGAAATTTCAAGCCAGAAGAATATTGGAAAATAGAAGGGGAATTTAGATATAAAAAATCAAAATTTAGTGCTAAATTCTTACATTATAAAAACAAACCATACAAATTAACTAATAAAAATGAAGTTGAGACGATTACATCACAACTTGATGGAGATCAATTTGAAGTTACAAAAGTAACAAAAAAAGAGAAGACGCGTTATCCTGCAAATCCATTTACGACTTCAACACTACAACAAGAAGCTGCAAGAAAATTGAATTTCAAAGCGCGTAAAACAATGATGCTTGCTCAACAATTATATGAAGGTATCGACTTGAAAAAACAAGGTACAGTTGGTTTAATCACTTATATGCGTACAGATTCTACTAGAATTTCTGAACAAGCCAAGAGTGAAGCTAAAGGTTATATTCAAGATACTTATGGGAATGAATATACCTCAAATCGTAAATCTAAAGGTCAAGGAGACCAAGATGCCCACGAAGCTATTAGACCATCTAGTACTTTGCGTACACCTAGCGAAATGAAAAATTATTTAACTAGGGATCAATATAGATTATATAAATTAATTTGGGAGCGTTTTGTGGCAAGTCAAATGGCACCAGCTATTTTAGATACGGTAGCATTAGATTTAACGCAAAATGATTTGAAATTTAGAGCCAATGGACAAACAATCAAATTCAAAGGTTTTATGACTTTATATGTAGAAACAAAAGATGATGGAGATGAAGGTAAAGAAAATAAGTTACCTAATATAAATGAAGGTGAAATGGTTACAGCAACAAATATTGAACCTTCACAACATTTTACACAACCTCCACCACGTTATACCGAAGCAAGATTAGTAAAAACCTTGGAAGAAATGAAAATAGGACGTCCATCAACTTATGCACCTACAATTGATACAATTCAAAAAAGAAACTACGTTAAAAATGAGAGTAAGCGTTTTGTTCCTACCGAATTAGGTGAAATTGTTCATGAACAAGTTAAAGAGTACTTCCCTGAAATTATTGATGTAGACTTTACAGTTAATATGGAGACATTACTCGATAAAGTTGCAGAAGGTGAGATAGCATGGAAAAAAGTTATTTCAGATTTCTATAATAGCTTTAAACAAGATGTTGAACGTGCAGAAGAAGAAATGGAAAAAATAGAAATTAAGGACGAACCTGCTGGAGAAGATTGTGAAGTTTGCGGTGCACCTATGGTTATAAAAATGGGTCGATATGGTAAATTTATGGCATGTTCTAACTTCCCTGATTGTAGAAATACAAAAGCAATCGTCAAAACAATTGGTGTGACTTGCCCTAAATGTAAAGAGGGCGATGTCGTTGAACGTAAGTCTAAGAAAAATCGTATCTTCTATGGTTGTTCTAAATATCCTGAATGTGATTTTGTGACTTGGGATAAACCAATTGGACGTGATTGTCCAAAATGTGAACACTATTTAGTTGAGAAAAAACAAGGACGTAAAAGTCAGGTTATTTGCTCAAACTGTGATTACAAAGAAGAAGAACAAAAATAACAATTATATATAAATTGATTATTAGGAAAAGAAAGTATTTTTTTAATAATATTTAGCAACTTACGATTCATATTTATAATGTAGAGATATGTTATTAAACTTATAAATTAGTATCGTAGTTGCTATTTTTTGTATAGGAGGATAATATATGACTCAAATTGTCAATGTTGTAGGAGCTGGTTTAGCTGGCTCAGAAGCCGCTTATCAATTAGCGCAAAGAGGCATAAAAGTAAATTTAATTGAAATGAGGCCGGTTAAACAAACTCCAGCACATCATACAGATAAGTTTGCTGAATTAGTATGTTCCAATTCATTACGTGGCAATGCGCTAACTAATGCCGTGGGTGTATTAAAAGAAGAAATGCGCCGAATGGATTCTCTCGTTATAACCGCAGCAGATAAAGCACGTGTACCTGCTGGTGGAGCACTTGCTGTAGATAGACATGATTTTGCAGGTTATATTACTGAAACGTTGAAAAATCACCCGAATGTAACTGTAATGAATAAAGAAATTAATACGATACCTGAAGGATATACTATTATTGCTACTGGTCCGCTAACAACAGATCAATTAGCACAAGAAATTGTTGATGTAACAGGTGAAGATCAGCTATATTTTTATGATGCTGCAGCACCGATTGTTGAAAAAGACAGTATTGACATGAATAAAGTTTATTTAAAATCACGTTATGATAAAGGTGAAGCGGCTTATTTAAATTGTCCTATGACCGAAGAAGAATTTAATAAATTTTATGATGCTTTATTAGCAGCAGAGGTAGCACCTGTGAATGAATTCGAAAAAGAAAAATATTTCGAAGGTTGTATGCCATTTGAAGAAATGGCAGCACGTGGACGTAAAACGTTATTGTTTGGTCCAATGAAACCAGTTGGCTTGGAAGATCCTAAGACTGGTGAAATACCATATGCTGTTGTACAATTACGTCAGGACGATGCTGCTGGTACTTTGTATAATTTAGTAGGGTTTCAAACACATCTAAAATGGGGTGCACAAAAAGAAGTGCTTAGATTGATACCGGGTTTAGAAAATGTTGAAATCGTTAGATATGGTGTTATGCATAGAAATACATTTATTAATTCTCCTGATGTACTTACGGAGACTTATGAATTAAAAGGAAAAGAAACACTTCACTTTGCTGGCCAAATGACTGGTGTAGAAGGTTATGTAGAAAGTGCGGCAAGTGGTTTGATTGCTGGTATTAACGTAGCACATAAAATTAAAAATAGAGGAAAGGTTATTTTCCCTAGAGAAACAATGTTAGGTAGCATGGCTTATTATATTGCTCATGCAAAAAATGAAAAAAACTTCCAGCCGATGAATGCTAATTTTGGTTTGCTACCAGTTTTAGATGAAAAAATTAAAGATAAAAAAATAAGATATGAACAACTCGCTCATAGAGCTTTATCATATTTGGACAACTTTAAAGAAACATTATGATTTTAATAGAATGAAAAAGTGATTCAGAAAATTAAAAAAAGTTTTTCTCAATTTAATAGTTATTTTTCGCAGTTCCCTCCATCGATATGCTACAATTTATATCGATGGAGGGGTTTTTATTGGAAGAAATCCAACAAGCTTATTTATATATGCTTAAAGTAGAACGGCATTTTTCAGATCATACATTAAAATCATATCATGATGATTTAGAACAATTTAATGATTTTTTAAATCAAGAGCATTTAAGCTTAGCTAATTTTGAATATAAAGATGCAAGAAATTACTTAAGCTTTTTATATTCAAAAAACTTGAAAAGAACAACGGTTTCTCGTAAAATTTCTACGCTGAGAAGTTTTTATGAGTATTGGATGGTACAAGATGAAAGTGTTATAAATCCATTTATACAATTAGTTCATCCGAAAAAAGAACAGTATTTGCCGCATTTCTTTTATGAAGAAGAAATGGAAGCATTATTTAAAACAGTAGAGCAAGATTTAAAAAAAGGTTTAAGAGATCGTGTTATTTTGGAACTTTTATATGCAACTGGGATTAGGGTTTCAGAATTAGTAAATATCAAAGAACAAGATTTGGACATGAATTTGCCAGGTGTTAAAGTTTTAGGTAAGGGTGGTAAAGAAAGGTTTATCCCTTTCGGCGAATTTTGTAAACAGAGCATTGAACATTACTTAGAAACATTTAGACCCAAAAAAAGTACCGAACACGATTATTTGTTAGTTAATATGAACGGTGCGCCTATCACTGAGCGTGGCGTTCGTTATGTGTTGAATGATGTAGTGAAACGAACTGCAGGTGTGACAGATATACATCCGCATAAATTAAGACATACGTTTGCTACACATATGTTAAATCAAGGCGCTGACTTAAGAACAGTGCAATCGTTATTAGGACATGTTAATTTATCGACGACAGGTCGTTATACACATGTTACGAATGAACAGCTTAAAAAAGTATATTTAAATGCACATCCTCGTGCAAAGAAGGAGAATTAATATATGAGTACATCTATTCATGCGACAACTATTTTCGCAGTACAACATAATGGACATTCGGCAATGGCTGGTGATGGTCAAGTAACACTTGGAGAACAAGTGATTATGAAGAAAACCGCTAGAAAAGTTCGACGCTTATATAATGATAAAGTGTTAGCAGGATTCGCAGGTAGTGTGGCAGATGCATTTACACTGTTTGAAAAGTTCGAGACAAAATTACAACAGTTTAGTGGTAATTTGGAAAGAGCCGCTGTCGAATTAGCGCAAGAATGGAGAGGCGATAAACAGTTAAGACAACTAGAAGCAATGCTTATTGTTATGGATAAAGATTCCATCCTTGTGGTGAGTGGTACTGGGGAAGTGATTGCACCAGATGATGATTTGATTGCAATTGGATCAGGTGGTAACTATGCCCTAAGTGCAGGTAGAGCATTAAAACGTCATGCGACAGATTTAAGCGCGCGCGAGATGGCTTATGAAAGTTTGAAAGTTGCATCAGATATTTGCGTATTCACGAATGACCAAATCGTAGTAGAAGAACTTTAAAAATTCATGTTTTAACGTAAGTAGAAATAACAAAAACTAAAAAATTATGAAATAAATGCATAATAAATGACGAGTTTTTGAAGAAAATATAGTAACGGAGGTATTTATCTTATGGAGTCGAATGGTATTAAATTAACGCCAAAAGATATCGTTTCAAAACTTAACGAATATATAGTCGGTCAAGATGACGCTAAACGCAAGGTAGCAGTAGCATTAAGAAATAGATATAGACGGAGCTTGCTTTCTGATGAAGAGAAACAAGAAATTGCACCTAAAAATATTTTAATGATTGGACCAACTGGTGTAGGGAAAACGGAAATTGCGCGACGTATGGCTAAAGTGGTTGGCGCACCTTTTATTAAAGTAGAAGCTACGAAATTTACAGAAGTAGGTTACGTTGGTCGTGACGTTGAGAGTATGGTTAGAGACTTGGTTGACATTGCTGTTAGATTAGTTAAAGATCAAAAGAAAGCGTTAGTTAAAGATGAAGCGAGAAATAAAGCAAATGAAAAATTAGTTAAACTTTTAGTACCAAGTATGAAGAAGAAAGCGAATAGCAGTAATAGTAATAACCCTTTAGAGTCTCTTTTTGGTGGAGCAATACCCAATTTTGGTCAAAATAATGAAGATGATGAAGAAGATACACCAACAGAAGAAATCAAAACAAAGCGTTCTGAAATTAAACAACAATTATTAAATGGTGAACTTGAAGAAGAAAAAGTGAGATTAAAAGTCGAGCAAGACCCAGGTGCCTTAGGTATGTTAGGAACAAATCAAAATCAACAAATGCAAGATATGATGAACCAACTTATGCCTAAGAAAAAAGTGGAAAGAGAAGTACCAGTCAAAACAGCTCGAAATATTTTGACAGATGAATATGCTGATGAATTGATTGATCAAGAAACTGCCAACCAAGAAGCGATTGAGCTAGCTGAACAAATGGGAATTATTTTTATTGATGAAATAGATAAAGTGGCTACGAACAATCAAAATTCAGGTCAAGACGTTTCACGACAAGGTGTTCAAAGAGACATTTTACCTATACTTGAAGGTAGCATGGTTCAAACCAAATATGGTACTGTTAATACTGAACATATGCTATTCATTGGCGCAGGAGCATTTCATGTTTCAAAACCAAGTGATTTAATACCTGAATTACAAGGTCGTTTCCCAATTCGTGTTGAATTAGAAAGCCTATCTGTGGAAGACTTTGTAAGCATTTTAACTGAACCTAAATTATCATTAATTAAACAGTATGAAGCGCTACTTCAAACAGAGCAAGTAACAGTTAATTTTACTGAAGAAGCGATTAAACGTCTGGCAGAAATTGCTTTTCAAGTTAATCAAGATACAGATAATATTGGCGCGCGTAGATTGCATACAATACTTGAAAAAATGTTGGAAGATTTATCGTTTGAAGCACCGAGCATGCCACATGCTGTCGTAGATATCACACCTCAATATGTTGATGATAAGTTGAAATCAATTTCAACAAATAAAGATTTAAGTGCATTTATTTTATAATACAAACAAAAAGGAGAAGTAATATGAGCTTATTATCAAAAACAAGAGAATTAAATACACTTTTGCAAAAGCACAAAGGAATTGCTGTAGACTTTAAAGACGTCGCACAAACAATAAGCAGTGTAACAGTGACAAATGTTTTTATTGTGTCAAGAAAAGGTAAAATTTTAGGATCAAGTTTAAATGAATTGTTAAAAAATGAACGTATTATTCAAATGTTAGAAAATAGACATATACCTGTAGAATATACTGACAAGTTAATGGATGTAAAAGAGACAGAATCTAACATTGGTATTGAAAGTGCTCTTTCAGTTTTCCCACCTGAAAATAAAGATGTATTTAAAGATAGTAAGTCAACTATCTTTCCAATACTAGGTGGGGGAGAAAGACTAGGTACGTTAGTACTTGGGCGTGTACAAGACGATTTTTCTGAAAACGATCTCGTTTTAGGTGAGTACGCGGCTACAGTTATTGGTATGGAAATTCTGCGTGAAAAACATAATGAAGTTGAACAAGAAGCAAGAGATAAAGCTGCAATCAATATGGCAATCAATTCGTTATCATACTCAGAAAGTGAAGCTATTGAACATATTTTTGAAGAGCTAGGTGGTAAAGAAGGCTTGCTAATTGCGTCTAAAGTAGCTGACCGAGTTGGTATTACACGTTCTGTGATTGTTAATGCATTACGTAAGTTAGAAAGTGCAGGAGTTATTGAATCACGTTCATTAGGTATGAAAGGTACGTTTATTAAAGTTAAAAAAGAAAAATTCTTAGATGAATTAGATAGAATAAAATAAAACGTAGAATAGCTAATTCGCACATTTGGTATTTACACTATTCACATCATTTTGTATATCCATGCGTTATGCGTTGATTTGATAAATATGTAAAAAATAAATACAATGTCATTTTTAAACTTAAGCATTTCATATTAAGCATCTCATACTGGGGTGGAATCGTGTTATCTGAATTTGTAAAAATACAACTTGAGACCATGCCATTATTAATGAGAAATTATAAGCTGAACTATTGCTTTATATGTATGAATATGATATATTTATTCACGGCTATTAAGCCAATACGCACATAAAGAGCGGAAGTATAAAGGGTGCGATAACTTATTATCGTGTTTATATGAGCTTTTTATGGAGGTAAAAAACCAATAGGAGGATTTTATTTATGGCAGTAATTTCAATGAAACAATTACTAGAAGCAGGTGTTCACTTCGGTCACCAAACACGCCGTTGGAACCCAAAAATGAAAAGATACATCTTCACTGAAAGAAACGGTATCTACATTATCGACTTACAAAAAACAGTGAAGAAAGTAGAAGAAGCTTACAACTTTATCAAACAAATTTCAGAAGATGGCGGAAAAGTTTTATTCGTTGGTACGAAAAAACAAGCACAAGAATCAGTAAAAGCTGAAGCAGAACGTGCTGGTCAATTCTACGTTAACCAAAGATGGTTAGGTGGAATTTTAACTAACTATAAAACAATTTCAAAACGTATCAAACGTATTTCTGAAATTGAAAAAATGGAAGAAGATGGCTTATTCGAAGTATTACCTAAAAAAGAAGTAGTAGAACTTAGAAAAGAATATGACCGTTTAATTAAATTCTTAGGCGGAATTCGTGATATGAAATCTATGCCTCAAGCATTATTTGTAGTTGACCCTCGTAAAGAGCGCAACGCAATTGCTGAAGCACGTAAATTACACATCCCAATCGTTGGTATTGTGGATACTAACTGTGATCCAGATGAGATCGATTATGTTATCCCTGCAAACGATGATGCTATCCGTGCCGTTAAATTATTAACTGGTAAAATGGCAGATGCAATCTTAGAAGGTCAACAAGGTGTATCAAATGAAGAAGTAGCAGCTGAACAAAACATTGATTTAAATGAATCAAAAGAAGAAGCTACTGAAGCAGAAACAACTGAAGAAAACACTTCTGTTGAATCAAACTAAGAATAATGTAAAATGGGTGATAAGATATATAAGCTTATCACCTTTTTTTAAAATAAATATATTAAAATTCATTAAATAATGGAGGAATATGAAATGGCAATTTCAGCTAAACTTGTAAAAGAATTACGTGAAAAAACTGGCGCTGGTATGATGGATTGTAAAAAAGCGTTGACAGAAACTGATGGTGATATTGATAAAGCTATTGATTACCTACGTGAAAAAGGTATTGCAAAAGCAGCTAAAAAAGCTGACCGTATCGCTGCAGAAGGACTAGTACATGTAGAAGAAAGAGGAAATGAAGCAGCAATCGTAGAAATTAATTCAGAAACTGACTTCGTAGCACGTAACGAAGGTTTCCAAGAATTAGTAAAAGAAATTGCTATCCAAGTGTTAGATAGTAAAGTAGATACTGTTGAAGCTTTATTAGAATCTGAATTAGCTGACGGTAAATCTGTAGATCAACGCATGAAAGAAGCAATCTCTACAATCGGTGAAAAATTAAGTATCCGTCGTTTTGCAGTTAGAACAAAATCAGATAGTGATGCATTTGGTTCATATTTACACATGGGTGGACGTATCGGTGTATTAACAGTTGTTGAAGGTACTACTGATAGCGATGCTGCTAAAGATGTAGCTATGCATATTGCTGCGATTAACCCTAAATATGTTTCATCTGAACAAGTAAGTGAAGATGAAATTGCTCATGAAAAAGAAGTATTGAAACAACAAGCTTTAAACGAAGGAAAACCAGAAAAAATCGTTGAGAAAATGGTTGAAGGTCGTTTACGTAAATATTTACAAGAAATTTGTGCAGTTGACCAAAACTTTGTTAAAGATCCTGATCAAACAGTTGAAGCTTTCTTAAAATCAAAAGGTGGAAAACTAGTTGACTTCGTACGTTATGAAGTAGGCGAAGGTATGGAAAAACGTGAAGAAAACTTTGCTGACGAAGTAAAAGGACAAATGAAATAATTTTTCATAGTTTGAACAAGAAAGAAGACACCTTTTTGTGCTCCGTATGAAAGACTTACTTTTATATTGGAAGTTCTACTGTGTCTTCTTTACTTGTATCAAATACATATTTTCACAATAGAGAGGATAAGACAATGGCTCAAACTTCTAAATATAAACGTGTCGTTTTAAAATTAAGTGGTGAAGCACTAGCAGGTGAAGACGGATTCGGGATTAATCCGATAATTATTAAAAGTGTTGCTCAACAAGTAGCTGAGGTAGCAAAAATGGATTGTGAGATTGCAGTGATTGTTGGTGGAGGAAATATCTGGAGAGGTAAAACTGGTAGTGACCTTGGTATGGATCGTGGCACAGCCGATTATATGGGTATGTTGGCTACTGTCATGAACGCTTTAGCACTTCAAGATAGTCTAGAACAATTAGAGTGTGATACACGTGTGTTAACTTCTATAGAGATGAAACAAGTTGCAGAACCTTATATTCGTCGTCGTGCAATTAGACACTTAGAGAAAAAACGAGTTGTGATATTTGCAGCTGGCATAGGTAATCCATACTTCTCAACTGACACAACTGCAGCTCTGCGTGCTGCTGAAGTAGAAGCAGATGTTATCTTAATGGGCAAAAATAATGTTGATGGTGTTTACTCTGCAGATCCTAAAAAAGATGAAAATGCAGTTAAATATGAACATTTAACACATATTCAAATGTTACAAGAAGGATTACAAGTCATGGACTCAACAGCATCTTCTTTCTGTATGGATAACAATATTCCATTGAATGTGTTCTCTATTACAGAAGAAGGGAATATCAAACGTGCTGTTATGGGTGAAAAAATAGGAACATTAATTACAAAATAATTTAGAGGTGTATAATATGAGTGACATAATTAATGACACGAAAACAAAGATGAAAAAATCAATTGATAGTCTTTCAAGAGAATTAGCCAACATTAGTGCTGGTAGAGCAAATTCAAACCTTTTAAATGGTGTTACTGTTGATTATTATGGAGCACCAACACCTATACAGCAACTTGCTAGTATCAGTGTGCCAGAAGCACGTCTTTTAGTCATTTCACCATACGATAAATCATCAGTGGCTAATGTTGAAAAAGCCATTAATGCAGCAAACCTAGGTGTGAATCCATCTAGTGATGGTGAAGTAATCCGTATAAGTGTACCTGCATTAACAGAAGAACGTCGTAAAGAGCTTGTAAAAGAAGTTAAAAAAATTGGCGAAGATTCTAAAGTTGCAGTTAGAAATGTGCGTCGTGATTCGAATGACGAGCTTAAAAAACAAGAGAAAAATGGTGACATCACTGAAGATGACCTAAGAACTCAAACAAATGAAGTTCAAAAAATAACTGACGATTCTATAAATGACATTGATAAATTATTAGAAGAAAAAGAACAAGATATTATGTCAGTATAAACATGGTAATTATGATATGACTTTTTGTGAGTAAATATCTATCTTTTAGTTGTTTGATATTGAAAATAAAGCATATTATAAATTTATCTGAACTGTATCAAATCAGACTTTGGTACAGTTTTTTTATTTGTTTATTCATTGCGCTTATCTAGTATGATAAAATGATAGATAATTGCATTTAGAAGCTAATATAAAAAGCAGAGATGATAACGCTCGGAGGAAATACCATGTTTAAAAAGCTAAACAAGAAAAAAAATCAGCCTAACGAATCCAACATTGGCTTGGATTTACATAATGTACCTAATCATATAGCAATTATTATGGATGGCAATGGACGCTGGGCTAAACAAAGAAAGCTGCCTAGAATAAAAGGCCATTACCAAGGTATGCAAACGATCAAAAAAATAACTAAAGAAGCTAGTGATTTAGGTATTAAATATTTAACGTTGTATGCATTTTCAACTGAAAATTGGACTAGACCTAAAAATGAAGTTAATTATATTATGAACCTACCAGTTAATTTCTTAAAAACCTTTTTACCAGAATTAATAGAAAATAATGTTAAAGTAGAAACCATTGGTTTTTTAAATGATTTACCAACAGCAACACTTGAAGCTATAAATAAAGCAAAAGACCAAACCAAAGATAATACAGGTTTAAAACTGATTTTTGCAATTAACTATGGCGGACGTGCTGAAATTGTCCATAGTGTAAAATCAATTTATGAAAAATTATCTTCAGAAGGCTTATCCAGTGAACATATTACAGAACAATTGATTAACGAACATTTAATGACCCACCATTATCCTGATCCAGACCTTTTAATTAGAACCTCAGGTGAACAACGAATTAGTAACTTTCTTATCTGGCAAGTATCTTACAGTGAATTTATATTCAATGAAAAATTTTGGCCAGATTTTGACAAAGAAGAATTAATAAACTGTATTAAAATTTATCAATCTCGTCAAAGACGTTTTGGGGGATTATAGATAGTTAGGAGAATAGTATGAAAGTTAGAACTTTAACAGCAATAATAGCACTTATTGTTTTTCTACCTGTATTGTTAAAGGGTGGGCTTGTACTAATGCTTTTTTCATATTTATTAGCGTTTATAGGTCTCAAGGAATTGTTAAATATGAATATGATAAAGTTCTTATCCATCCCAGGAATTATAAGTGCATTAGGAATTTTAATTATTATGATACCGCAAGAAGCAGGTACATGGGTGAATGATTTACAATTAAAATCTTTGATAGCAATGAGTTTTATTTTATTAAGTTATACTGTGTTATCTAAAAATAGATTTAGTTTTATGGATGCTGCTTTTTGTTTAATGTCTATAGCTTATGTAGGCATAGGTTTTATGTATCTTTATGAAACAAGATCAGAGGGATTACATTACATACTGTTAGCTTTCTTAATTGTGTGGTCTACTGATACTGGTGCATACATTTTTGGTAGATTAATGGGCAAACATAAATTATGGCCAGTAATCAGTCCTAATAAAACAATTGAAGGATTCATAGGTGGTATTATTTGTAGTCTGATTGTTCCACTTATAATGGTGATGTTTATAGACTTTAATATTGCAATATGGTTATTGCTATTATGTACAGTTATTTTGAGTATGTTTGGTCAGCTAGGTGATTTAGTGGAGTCAGGTTTTAAACGCCATTTTGGTGTGAAGGATTCTGGACGTATTTTACCTGGTCATGGCGGAATATTAGACCGATTCGATAGTTTTATGTTTGTTTTACCATTATTAAATATATTTTTAATTTAAGTGATTTTGAAAGAAATGATGTGCTTTTAAAATTGTATAATTGAAAAATAAAAGGAGTTATTAATTTAAATGTTGATGATTGATCGCATGAGACATTTAAATTTTTAACTCCTTTTCATAAGTTTATAAAATGAATCGTATATATTTAAGAGGTAAGTCGTGAAAATTTTTTATACTGTATAAAGTTACGTGTATCAGTCGGTAGTGTTATGTTATAATTTTATAATCAAAAGCATTAAATTTCTTGTATATTATAATAATATAAAATAATGGAACAATCTTACGGAAAATATGAGGTGTATCAATTTGAGTTTTCTAGTGACAATTATTTCTTTTATAATCGTATTTGGTGTTCTTGTAACGGTTCATGAATACGGTCATATGTTTTTTGCAAAAAGAGCTGGCATTATGTGCCCAGAATTTGCAATTGGAATGGGGCCAAAAATTTTCAGTTTTAGAAAAAATGAAACTTTATATACCATTCGTTTATTGCCAGTTGGAGGATATGTAAGAATGGCAGGTGACGGATTGGAAGAACCACCCGTTCAACCAGGTATGCATGTAAAGATAAAATTAAATGATAAAGATGAAATCACACACATCATTTTAGATGATCAACACAAATTCCAACAAATTGAAGCAATGGAAGTTAAGCAATGTGATTTTAAAGAGGATTTATATATAGAAGGTGTTACTGCTTATGATCAGCAAAGACATCATTATCAGATTGCTGACAAAGCTTACTTTGTTGAAAATGGTAGTTTAATTCAAATTGCTCCTAAAAACCGACAATTTACACACAAGAAACCTTATCAAAAATTCTTAACACTGTTTGCGGGTCCTTTATTTAACTTCTTACTTACATTAGTATTATTTATTGGCTTAGCTTATTATCAAGGTACACCAACAAATACAGTTGATAAAGTTGCGCAAGATAGTCCAGCAGCGCACGCTGGCTTAAAAACAGGTGACACTATCGTGAAAATTGATGACAAATCTATCGATAGTAAATCTGATATAGATCAAGCAATGTCTCAGGTTAAAGACAAAAAGACGCAAATTAAAGTAGAACGAGATGGCAAAACAGAAAATTTACAAGTAAAACCGAAAAAATACGAACAAAAAGTAACTAAAACACATTCAGAAACAAAATATTTATTAGGCTATACTGCTTCTACTGAACATACAGTATTTAAACCTATTGCTGAAGGTGTAAAACAAACAATTGTAGCTGGGAAACTGATATTTACTGCGATTTTAAGTATGATTGCGAGCATTTTTACAGGTCAATTTTCATTTGATATGTTAAATGGTCCTGTCGGTATTTACCATACGGTTGATTCTGTTGTTAAAACAGGCATTATCAATTTAATTTCTTGGACAGCATTGCTCAGTGTCAATTTAGGGTTGATGAATTTATTACCAGTCCCAGCACTTGATGGCGGACGTATCTTATTCGTAATATATGAAGCGATTTTCAGAAAGCCATTAAACAAAAAAGCAGAAACTACCATTATAGCGATTGGTGCAGTATTTGTATTAATTGTTATGGTCTTAGTGACATGGAATGACATTCAACGTTATTTCTTATAAAAGGAGAGAGCATGTAAATGAAACAATCTAAAGTATTTATACCAACGATGAAAGAAGTACCGGCTGCAGCTGAAGCTTTAAGTCATAGACTTTTGCTAAAAGCAGGATTAATTAAACAAAGTACGAGCGGCATATATAGCTATTTACCGTTAGCTGCAAAAGTTTTGAATAACATTGAAACAATTGTAAGACAAGAAATGGAACGTATTGATGCTGTGGAAATTTTAATGCCGGCGTTACAAAAAGCAGAACTATGGGAAGAATCAGGTCGTTGGAATGCATATGGTCCAGAACTGATGCGTTTAAAAGATAGACATGGTCGTGAGTTTGCACTTGGGCCAACACATGAAGAGCTTATAACGTCTGTGATAAGAGATGAGCTTAAATCATATAAACAATTACCACTTACTTTATTTCAAATACAATCTAAATTTAGAGATGAAAAACGTCCTCGTTTTGGACTGTTACGTGGTCGTGAATTTATTATGAAAGACGCATATTCGTTTCATGCAGATGAAACTTCTTTAGATGAAACATACCAAGATATGTATCACGCTTATGATCGCATATTTAAACGTGTCGGAATTAATGCACGACCAGTAGTTGCAGATTCAGGTGCTATTGGTGGAAGTCATACACATGAATTTATGGCTTTAAGTGAAATTGGTGAAGATACAATTGTTTATAGTGAAAATAGTGATTATGCTGCCAATATTGAAAAAGCTGAGGTTGTATATCATCCTAATGAAAAACATGATGATGTAGCATCATTAACAAAAATAGAAACACCTCAAGTACACACAGCACAAGCATTAGCAACATTTTTAGAAAAACCATTGGATGAAATTACAAAATCTATGGTATTTAATGTCGATGGTGAATTTATTATGGTACTTGTACGTGGTCACCATGAAATTAATGATGTGAAATTAAAAGCATTCTTTGGTACTGATCACATCGAATTAGCAACAGAAGATGAAATTAAAAATTTATTAGGTGCATCTCCTGGTTCACTTGGGCCAATTTTTGATAAAAATATCAAAGTATATGCTGATAACTTTATAAAAGATTTAAATAATATTGTTGTAGGCGCTAACGAAGATGGTTACCATTTATTGAATGCAAATGTAGGGCGTGACTTTGAAATAGAAGCGTATGGCGATTTTAGATTTATTTTAGAAGGTGAAGCCTTAGCTGATGGGTCAGGTGTCGCTAAATTTGCTGAAGGAATTGAAGTCGGGCAAGTATTTAAACTTGGTACAAAATATTCTGAAGCAATGAATGCAACATTCTTAGATAATCAAGGCAAAGCCAAACCTTTATTAATGGGATGTTATGGTATAGGTATTTCTAGAACTTTAAGTGCGATTGTTGAGCAAAATAATGATGAAAATGGTATTATATGGCCTAAATCAGTGACGCCATTTGATTTACACTTAATTACAATCAACCCTAAAAAAGAAGAACAACGTGAATTGGCCGATCAACTATATACACAATTAAAAGAAACATACGATGTACTATATGATGACCGTAAAGAACGTGCAGGTGTTAAATTTAATGATGCTGATTTAATTGGGTTACCAATTAGAGTAGTAGTTGGCAAAAATGCTGCAGAAGGTATCGTAGAAGTTAAACGACGTGATACAGGTGAAAGTGAAGATGTTCAAATTGATAACTTAAATCGTTATATTAATGATTTATACCTAAGTATATAATTCAGCAATTTACTTTTAGAAAGTAATTGCTATGACGAATGATATGTATGTTAAACAATTAAAAGCAAATATAATTTTTATCAATGAATATATTTGTATATGGGCATAGTTGAATTTTTAAGATTAACCTATAATTTGGTAAATAGTCGCCTTAATTAGGGGAGCGGGAAAGCGAAATCGAATGAGTCAGATTTGATTTCATTTCCGCTCCTATTTATTATTAGTAACCATATTGTAAAAATAGTAGAGTTTAAGTATTAGAAATTAATACTTTTCCGTTATAAGATAGATAATGTAAAAAATACATACGCGACAGTTAAAGAAATGATTTGAAATAGTAACGTAGTGTAATTAATAGTAAGGTGGTTATCGTCATGTCAATGACAAATCAAGAAAAATTTAAGGTCTTAGCAGATCAAATTAAAATTGCAGATCATTTGGATCCAGAAATTTTAGCACAAAGTGAATTAACGCGTGTAGATGTTAAAACAACTGATCGTATTTGGGTATTTCAGATAACATTTCCATATTTTTTACCTATAGAAGATTATCTGTTATTTATGAATGCAATCACTGAAGAATTTAAAACAATTGCCAAAGTTGATTGCAATTTTACAGTTACGAATAAAGTGAATCAAGACGAATATGCCTTGAAATACTTTAGTTATTGTATTGATCAAACGCAATTATCGCCAAAAGTAAAAGGTCAGCTTAAGCAAAAACGCTTAATTATGTCAGGGGATGTTCTCAAAGTCATGTGTCAGAATGATATAGAACGAGATCATTTTGATAAAGCTTGCAATGGGAGTTTGATTAAAGCATTTCAACAATGTGGATTTGCAATCAGTAGTATCATTTTTGAAACTGATCATACTTCAAATGGAGACGATTTAGCATCATTAGAGGCACATATTCAACAAGAAGATGAAAAAAGTGCACGTGAAGCCACTGAAAAGTTAGAAAAGATGCGCGCTGAAAAAGCCAAACAACAAGATAATAACGAAAGTGCTGTAGCTAAATGTCAAATTGGTAAACCGATTCAAATAGAAAATGTAAAACCTATTGAATCAATTATCGAAGAAGAATTTAAAGTTGCGGTGGAAGGTGTTATCTTTGATATTAATTTAAAAGAATTGAAAAGCGGACGTCATATTGTTGAATTAAAAGTTACAGATTACACCGATTCATTAGTGTTGAAAATGTTCACTAGAAAAAATAAAGATGATTTAGCTCATTTTAAAGCCCTTAGTGTTGGTAAATGGGTACGAGCACAAGGTCGAATAGAAGAAGACACATTCGTACGTGACTTAGTAATGATGATGTCTGATATAGAAGAAATAAAAAAAGCAGTTAAACAAGACAAAGCAGATGAGAAACGCGTAGAATTTCATTTGCATTCATCCATGAGTCAGATGGACGGCATTCCGAATATAAGTGCATATGTGGACCAAGCAGCCAAATGGGGTCATAAAGCGATTGCAATTACTGATCATAATGTGGTTCAAGCATTTCCAGATGCGCATGCTGCAGCTGAAAAAAATAATATTAAAATGATATATGGTATGGAAGGCATGTTGGTTGATGATGGTGTGCCTATAGCTTACAAGCCACAAGATATTGATTTAAAAACTGCAACATACGTTGTTTTTGACGTTGAAACAACAGGTTTATCTAATCAGTATGATAAAATTATTGAACTCGCAGCTGTAAAAGTAAAAGAAGGAGAAATCATTGATAAGTTTGAACGTTTTAGTAATCCACATGAACGTTTATCTGAAACAATCAAGAATTTAACGCATATCACTGACGATATGCTCGTCAATGCGCCTGAAATTGAAACAGTATTAACAGAGTTTAAAGAGTGGGTCGGCGATGCGATATTTGTAGCACATAATGCATCATTTGATATGGGATTCATAGATACCGGTTATGAAAAAACTGGTCTAGGTGTATCAACGAATGGTGTGATAGATACACTTGAACTTTCCAGAACTATCAACACAGAATATGGTAAGCATGGTCTGAATTTCTTAGCTAAAAAATATGGTGTAGATTTAACACAGCATCACAGAGCGATTTATGATACTGAAGCAACAGCTTATATTTTTATAAAAATGTTAAAACAATTAGAAGAAGCGGAAGTTTATAATCATCAAGATATTAATAAATCGTTATCTAATGAAGATGCGTATAAACGTGCACGTCCAAACCACGTAACACTTATTGTGCAAAATCAACAAGGCTTGAAAAATTTATTTAAAATAGTAAGTGCGTCTTTAGTTAAATATTATTATAGAACACCTAGAATTCCACGATCATTATTAGATGAATATCGTGAAGGTATTCTTGTTGGTTCTGCATGTGATGAAGGTGAAGTATTTACTGCAGTAATGCAAAAAGATCAATCTCAAGTGGAAAGAATAGCAAAATACTATGATTTCATTGAAGTTCAGCCACCTGCATTATATCAAGATTTAATAGATAGAGAACTGGTGAGAGATAATGAAACATTGCATGAAATTTATCAACGCCTTATTCAAGCTGGAGATGTAAATGATATTCCTGTCATTGCTACAGGGAACGCGCATTATCTAAACGAACATGATGGTATTGCACGTAAAATTTTAATTGCATCACAGCCAGGTAACCCGTTAAATCGTAGTACTTTACCTGAGGCACACTTTAGAACAACAGATGAAATGTTAGACGAATTACATTTCTTAGGTGAAGCAAAAGCTCATGAACTAGTTGTTAAAAACACGAATGAATTAGCAGACCGTATCGAACGTGTAGTTCCGATAAAAGATGAATTGTATACGCCGCGTATGGAAGGTGCTAATGATGAAATACGAGATATGAGCTATGCCAATGCCAGAGCATTATATGGCGAAGATTTACCACAAATTGTCATCGACCGATTAGAGAAAGAACTTGAAAGTATCATTGGGAATGGATTCTCTGTTATATATTTAATTTCGCAAAGACTTGTTAAAAAATCGCTGGATGACGGTTACCTAGTAGGTTCACGTGGCTCTGTAGGTTCGAGTTTTGTAGCGACAATGACTGAAATTACAGAAGTTAATCCATTACCACCGCATTATATTTGTCCACAATGTAAAGAAAGTGAGTTCTTTAACGATGGATCCATTGGCTCTGGTTTTGATTTACCAGATAAAAAATGTGGCACATGTGGTTGTGAATTGATTAAAGAAGGGCAAGATATTCCTTTTGAAACTTTCTTAGGCTTCAAAGGTGATAAAGTGCCTGATATCGACTTGAACTTTAGTGGTGAGTATCAACCTCAAGCTCATAATTACACAAAAGAATTGTTTGGTGAAGACAAAGTCTTTCGTGCCGGTACTATTGGTACGGTGGCAGAAAAAACAGCTTTCGGTTTTGTGAAAGGATTTTTAAACGATCAAGGCATTCACAAAAGAGGAGCTGAAGTTGACAGACTCGTGAAAGGTTGCACGGGTGTTAAACGTACAACAGGACAACATCCAGGTGGCATCATCGTTGTCCCAGATTATATGGATATCTACGATTTTACACCTGTTCAATTTCCGGCAGATGATCAATCATCAGCTTGGATGACAACACATTTTGATTTCCACTCAATACATGATAACGTATTGAAACTGGATATATTAGGACACGATGACCCGACCATGATCCGTATGTTACAGGATTTATCAGGTATTGATCCTAAAACGATACCTGTTGATGATAAGGAAACCATGGGGATTTTTAGTTCACCAGAACCATTAGGTGTAACATCAGAGCAAATTTTATGTAAAACTGGTACATTTGGTGTGCCTGAATTTGGTACAGGATTTGTTCGTCAAATGTTAGAAGATACCAAACCAACTACATTTTCAGAATTAGTTAGAATATCTGGATTATCACATGGTACGGATGTTTGGCTAGGTAACGCACAAGATTTAATACGCTCAGGAACTTGCGATTTATCAAGTGTCATTTGTTGTCGTGATGATATTATGGTTTATCTAATGTATAACGGTTTAGAACCTTCACTAGCCTTCAAGACAATGGAATTTGTGCGTAAAGGTAAAGGGCTTACGGATGATATGGTTGAAGCAATGGTAGACAATGAAGTGCCTGATTGGTATTTAGATTCATGTAGAAAAATTAAATACATGTTCCCTAAAGCGCATGCTGCAGCATATGTGTTGATGGCGGTACGTATTGCATATTTCAAAGTCCATTACCCACTTTACTACTATGCAAGCTACTTTACGGTGCGTGCATCTGATTTTGATTTAATCTCAATGATTAAAGATAAAGAAGGTATTCGAAATACAGTAAACGATATGTATTCGCGCTACATGGATTTAGCCAAAAAAGAAAAAGATACATTAACTGTATTAGAAATCATGAATGAAATGGCGCAACGTGGTTATCGTATGCAACCGATAAGTTTAGAGAAAAGCAAAGCATTTGATTTTATCATTGAAGATGATAGTTTAATTCCACCGTTTATTGCTGTTCCTGGATTAGGAGAAAATGTTGCGCAACGCATAGTTGAAGCACGTGAAGAGGGACCGTTTTTATCTAAAGAAGATTTAAATAAAAAAGCTGGCTTGTCACAAAAAGTCATTGAGTATTTAGACGAACTTGGTTCATTACCTAACTTGCCAGATAAAGCACAATTATCAATATTTGATATGTAATCGTGCAATATAGTGATTGAAATTGAATATCAAAATGCTAAATTTATAAAAATTTGATATTAGTTATTGTCATACTATATGAAAAGATATAGTTGTTTGTATAGGAAATAAACATATGGTATAATAATATTGCTTAAAAAATTAGACTCAGGCAGGAAGAGTGGGCGTTATACCCGCTCTTTTCTATTTGCCAAAAAAGGAGGTCAGTATGAGTAAAGTAACTGAGCAAGTTGAATCAATTATTCAACCCGTCCTTGACGACTTAAATTTCGAATTAGTTGAAGTCGAATACACAAAAGAAGGAAAAGATTACTTCTTAAGAGTATCCATTGATAAAGAAGGTGGCGTCGATTTAAACGATTGCGCCCTAGCTTCTGAAAAGATTAGTGAAGTTATGGATGAAGAAGATCCTATTCAAGAAATGTATTATTTAGATGTAGCTTCTCCAGGTGCTGAAAGACCTATAAAAAAAGAAAAAGATTTCCAAAATGCTGTTTCAAAACCGATATACGTTTCTTTATATGCTCCTATTGAAGGTGGAAAAGAATGGTTAGGTATCTTAAAAGAAGTAACAAGTGAAACGATTATTATGGAAGTAAAAGAAAAATCAAAGAAGAAACAAGTTGAAATTCCAAGAAATAAAATCGCTAAAGCACGTCATGCTGTAATGCTTTAATGTGATGAGGAGGATGATAAATCGTGTCAAGTAATGAATTATTATTAGCAACTGAATATTTAGAAAAAGAAAAAAAGATTCCAAGAGAAGTTTTAATTGATGCAATTGAAGCAGCGCTGATTACTGCATATAAAAAGAACTATGACAGTGCAAGAAGTGTACGCGTTGAGTTAAACATGGATGAAGGTACATTTCATGTGATTGCTCGTAAACAAGTCGTAGAAGAAGTAATGGATAATAGAGAAGAAATCGACTTAAGTACAGCACTAGTTAAAAATCCAGCATATGAAGTTGGTGATATCTACGAAGAAGATGTAACGCCAAGTGATTTTGGACGTGTAGGTGCACAAGCTGCGAAACAAGCTGTAATGCAACGTTTACGCGATGCTGAGCGTGAAATATTATATGATGAGTTTATCGATAAAGAAGATGATATTGTTAATGGTCTCATTGATAGAGTCGATCATCGTTATGTATACGTTAATTTAGGACGCACAGAAGCTGTTTTATCTGAAGCTGAAAGAAGCCCTAATGATAGCTACATTCCTAATGAGAGAATTAGAGTATATGTCAATAAAGTAGAGCAAACTACAAAAGGGCCTCAAATTTACGTTTCACGTAGCCATCCAGGATTATTAAAACGCTTGTTTGAACAAGAAGTACCAGAAATTTTTGACGGTACAGTAATTGTAAAATCAGTTGCTCGTGAAGCTGGAGATCGCTCTAAAATCAGCGTTCATTCAGATAATCCAGATATTGATGCAGTAGGTGCATGTGTAGGTGCTAAAGGTTCCCGTGTTGAAGCGGTTGTAGAAGAATTAGGTGGCGAAAAAATTGACATTGTTCAATGGAATGAAGATCCGAAGGTATTTGTTAAAAATGCTTTAAGCCCTTCTCAAGTACTACAAGTTATTGTTGATGAAGAAAACCAATCAACGGTTGTTGTTGTGCCTGACTATCAATTATCTTTAGCAATCGGTAAGCGTGGACAAAACGCACGTTTAGCTGCCAAATTAACTGGTTGGAAAATTGATATAAAATCAGAAAGTGATGCTAGAGCTGAAGGCGTTTATCCTACAGATGAAGCGATTGAAACTGAGGATGTTGAAAATATTGAACAAAACACAGACATTGATTTAGAAGACGTTAATACAGAAATTAATGACTTCAAAAAAGATGATGAAACAGATAGCTTGGATGAAGAAGACGCTGAAAAATAAATTGGAGTGAGCTTTATGAAAAAGAAAAAAATTCCAATGCGTAAATGTATACTTTCAAACGACATGCACCCTAAAAAAGATATGATTCGAGTTGTTATTAATAAAGAAGGCGAAATTTTTGCTGATGCAACTGGAAAACAACAAGGTCGTGGTGCATATGTATCAAAAGATGTTAAATTAGTAGAAGATGCACAAAAAAAAGGTGTATTAGAAAAATACTTTAAGGTTGATGCAGAAACTCTAAATCCTGTATATAAGGAAATTATACGTCTTATTTATCGTGAAGAGATACCTAAATGACTATAGAGAAAATCGTGAATTTTTTAGGGTTAGCAATGCGTGCTGGAAAAGTTAAAACAGGTGAATCAGTCATTTTAAATGACATTAAGAAAAATAGATTGAAGCTCGTAATTATTGCAACTGATGCTTCTGAAAATACAATGACAATGTTTCAGAACAAGTGTGAAAGTTACCATATATCATTTCGTATATTTGGAACGAGAGCTGAATTAGGACAAGCTTTAGGTAAAGCAGAACGAGTTAACATTGGAATCACTGATCAAGGCTTTGCTAAAAAGTTAGTGTCAATGATAGATGAATATCGTAAGGAGTGACTATATGAGTAAAATAAGAATTTACGAATACGCCAAAGATTTAAAATTAAAAAGTAAAGATATTATAGACGAATTAAAGAAGATGGACGTTGAGGTAACGAGCCATATGCAAACGTTAGAAGACGACCAAATAAAAGCATTAGATAAAGTTTATAAACCAGAGAAATCCAATCAATCAGAACAAAAACAACAAGGTCAAAATCAACAGAAATCATCAAATAGCAAGTCTAATGCTAATAAAAAAGATAATAGTAATCAAAATCACAAGCAAAATAATAAAAATAATAACAAAAATAAGAAGAACAACAAGAACAATAAAAATAACAATAACAATAAAAACAAACAAACTAAACAGGAAGAACCAAAAGAAATACCTTCAAACATCACTTATCAAGAAGGTATAACAGTGGGAGAACTTGCTGAGAAAATTAATGTTGATTCTTCAGAAATTATTAAAAAGTTATTCTTATTAGGAATAATGGCTAACATTAATCAAGCATTAGATGATGAAACATTAGAATTGATTGCTGATGATTATGGTGTGGAAGTGGAAAAAGAAGTTGTTATTGATGAAGAAGATTTATCAATTTATTTTGATGATGAATCTGAAGATGAAGATGCAGTAGAAAGACCAGCAGTCGTTACTATTATGGGACATGTTGACCATGGTAAAACAACATTATTGGATTCTATCCGTCACACACAAGTAACAGCAGGTGAAGCTGGTGGTATCACACAACATATTGGTGCTTATCAAATTGAAAATGATGGCAAAAAAATTACTTTCTTTGATACACCAGGACATGCTGCATTCACAACGATGCGTGCACGTGGTGCACAAGTAACTGATATTACAATTTTGGTAGTAGCAGCAGATGATGGTGTAATGCCTCAAACGATAGAAGCTATTAATCATGCCAAAGAGGCAAATGTACCAACAATTGTAGCTGTTAATAAAGTTGATAAACCAACTGCTAACCCAGACCGAGTAATGCAAGAATTGACTGAATATGGTTTGATTCCTGAAGCCTGGGGTGGCGATACAATTTTCGTACCACTTTCTGCTTTAAGCGGTGATGGTATTGAAGATTTAATAGAAATGATTGTACTTACATCTGAAATACAAGAACTAAAAGCTAATCCTGATAAAAAAGCAGTGGGTACAGTGATAGAAGCAGAATTAGATAAATCACGTGGTCCATCTGCATCACTTCTAGTACAAAATGGTACGCTACATGTCGGAGATGCATTGGTTGTTGGTAATACGTATGGTAGAATTCGTGCGATGGTTAACGATTTAGGTCAAAGAATTAAATCTGCAAAGCCATCTACTCCTGTTGAAATTACAGGTATTCATGATGTACCACAAGCTGGGGACCGTTTTGTTGTGTTTAAAGATGAGAAACAAGCAAGACGTATTGGAGAAGCACGTCATGAAGCCAATGTTTTACAACAACGTCAAGAAAGTAAGAGCGTTTCACTAGATAATTTATTTGAACAAATGAAACAAGGTGAAATGAAAGATTTAAATGTCATCATTAAAGGTGATGTCCAAGGCTCTGTAGAAGCACTTGCAGCTTCATTAATGAAAATTGAAGTAGAAGGTGTTAATGTTCGTATTATTCACACTGCAGTAGGTGCGATAAACGAATCCGATGTGACCTTAGCGAATGCATCAAATGGTATTATCATTGGTTTCAATGTAAGACCTGATACAGGTGCCAAACGTGCAGCTGAAACAGAAGGTGTAGACATGAGATTACACCGCGTCATTTATAGCGTTATTGAAGAAATAGAAGCTGCAATGAAAGGCTTGCTAGATCCAGAATACGAAGAACAAGTGATTGGCCAAGCAGAAGTACGTCAAACATTTAAAGTTTCAAAAGTAGGTACAATTGCTGGTAGTTATGTTACAGATGGTAAGATTACGAGAAATGCGGGTGTCCGTGTTATCAGAGATGGTATTGTTCAATTTGAAGGTGAACTGGACACGTTAAAACGTTATAAAGACGATGCTAAAGAAGTAGCCCAAGGCTATGAATGTGGTATCACAATTGAAAAATATAACGATTTAAAAGAAGGCGACATTATAGAAGCTTTCGAAATGGTTGAAATTAAAAGATAAAGATAGTTATTTTAAATAAATAAGAAAAATAAAACCGTAGGCTAACTTATAGTGTTAGCTTACGGTTTTTTTCTTTTAAATATGTTATCTTTTGGGTAAGAGCATGTGTAACTTTGGATCATTTAAAATAATTGTTTATTTTTATAATTTATTTTAATGTTTAGCTTTAAGTGCATAGTTATTTGAAAATTTAGCCTTTTATTAAGCGTTGTGAACGAGTTAAAAAAGTTTAAGTAAAATTGCTTGTTACCTTAATCTGGACACTAACTGTCTATGTACTTAATTAAACTTAGCATAAATAGGAGGTTATAAGTGATGAGTGAATACTTAAAAGAAATAAATGAATTTTGGCAAGAATACTTGGATCAATATAACTCTATTTATGACTTAGATACTTTAAATGAAATAATAAAAAGACATGACACAACCGCTTTTCTACACCCACAAGATTTAGCATACTTCAAAAGAAATTTTGGTGAAGATTTTAGTAATATCCCAAGATTTAAAAAGTTGATTGATTTTGCAAATGGGAAAGTGAAAATTAATAAGCACAGACAACGAATTGTACAAAATGATGCAGTATTAAGTCCAGCCATAGCAAGACCATATTTTGGAAATCCTGAAATAGCAGATATAGTGATTTTGAAAAAAAGGCTGAGAATGATTTTATAATTAATGACCCTTCATTACCAGAAGAAATGGTAGTACATTATCGTAATAGAATATTGCAAGATATCCAAGGTGAGTTGAATTTAAACGGACAAAAAGTATTTCTTCCTTATATAGATCATCATTGTTGGTTTAAGAAATATATCTATAGCAATGGGTCTATATTAAAGCAATTTAATATTAATCCAAATAGAATGATGGTTATGAATTTCTTTCCATATCAAACTGGCCATACAGCAGGTATACCAAAAGATTTTTTAACATTTAATCATTATCTACCATCCCAAGTTATGAATTTTGAACTATTATTAAAAATTATAAATGATGATAAGAGGCGGATTTATATTGTAAGTGAAGAAGAACTCTTTATTTCAATTTTTAAAAATTTTACTAATAGTGAATTACATCAATACCTTGTTGACAATTTGTTTGTGCTTTCATCTAAACAGAATAGACACATCACAGCATGTAATGTATTGAGTTATAAAGAGCATGTTAAGCGTTTAAAAAAGAAAGAGTCATTAAATAAAATAGATTATTATAAGTGGAATCAACAACAAAAAAAAGAGCGAGAGTTAGGCAATTCGGATTTTATAAGAAAACTTAAAGCTATCCAATATAAGGAAGCATTACCACGTTAGTAAAATTGAAATGACTGAAAAGGTTCGGGACATAAATGTCTCTGACTAAACAGAAAACGATAATTTCTATTGAAATAATGTAGAAATTGTCGTTTTCTTTTTTTACCAAATAGTGTAGCTCGTTGAGCTACTATTTTCCTTACATTCAATGCCATTAAGACAAACTCTAATTTTCTTTTGACTTTGTCTACCCCTCGAACTAACACTCGAGTGAAACCCAAAATAGCCTTCATGAATCCAAAAACTGGTTCTACATCAATTTTTCTTTGACTTTAGATTTTTTAGTTCCTAGTTCTGAAAGCTGCTGATTAATTTGAGATTTAAAATACTCCCAAATTAAAATGCTTCATTATCTTCTTATTCGTTTTTGAATTGTTTTTCATACATAAATTTTTAAGTGGACATTTTAAACAATCATCACATTCGTATAATATGAGTCATGTTATAATCTTTATACATAAGGCAACTCGTTAATTTGGTTTAGTAGTGTTTATTAAATTATACGAAATGCCCTTCTTTTTTTGAATAAAAAATGCAAATTGTACTGATTTTGTAACGTGCTGACGCCCGGGGAAATGATATGAGCGAGAGACTACAGGCTCGAGCCATATCCCCAGGCAAGCATGCACGATCAAAATCGGAAGATTTTAAATATAAAGAGGGCAAATCCATTGTTAAGGATTTGCCCTCTTATTTTGAGAATGGGATTTATGTCCCGGCCTTTTTAGTATGCAGTTAAATATGATAATGCTTAAATAACGATTTGATTTTATTTTTGAAATCTTCCACATAATGATCTGGCTTTAATAAAATGATTTCTTGTGGATATTCATATGCTAAGTGTAGGCATTCGCTTTTTGAAATAATGAGTTCAGCTTCAATGAATGCTTCGTTATTTTGAGCATTCAGGACTATAAATTGACGTTGAATTTGTTCCCATATAGATGAACGGAATTTCATAGTGACAGTCGGGACTTGTAGAAAAATATTTTCGTCAAAAGCTTCATCAAATTGATGAATATCAAGTATTGAATTTAAATCTTGCGTATAAATTTTGTTCTGATATATATAAGTAATCCAATATTTATTTTTGAAATGTCTTGTATATATTGGTACAACTTTATATGTTTGATGATCAACATCATTTAGCGAAATAATCTGTTTATTTTGTATGGCAAGTTGTATTTTATAAATAAGTGTTGATTCTGTTAATTCGTGATTGATTGTAAATTGATTGAGTAATGTATTAGATAAAAATTTTTCAGCTAGATTCGAATTACTGTTTAGGCCTCTAATTAAATTATATGTATCGATATGAATGTTGGGCGTGAAATTTTTCATTCTAAATAGCAGATTAAGTAACCGATTATTTTTAAATTTATAGCGATCTATTCTTATGCGATGTCGGCCTATATTGTTTTCATAAACAATTCTTGCATTTAGTCCTTCCCATTCATGGTCTTCATATAAAAAATTGTTTATATCACTAAAGTCTCGCTGTATTGATCTTACATTAACATTTAATTGTTGTGCGAGTTCTTCTTTGCTTAATTTTTTCCCATTAAATAGACGAGTGAAAATATAAAGTAGTCTTTCTGATTTATCCAAGTATACACGCTCCTAACAATTTCAATAGAACAATTCATATTTTATTAGTTTGAATTATAGCATGATATTTTCTATAATGTGTAAAACAATATAAAATAAATTAAAAACTTAGTTGTTTCCTAAATAGTAATCATTTATAAAATTCAATGTAAATTTTATAAACTACCGCAGCATTTAAAAATAAAAATGTAATAAAGTTTCAGGCTATAACACTTAAGAAATATAATTGTGCCTAACTGTAATGGAAATAATGTTTTATCGTTTCATAACAATTACCTTTTTGATTTATTATTGATTTAGCAATTAAATTTTTTTTATTAAAAAAAGAATGAAGTTTGTTTGACGTTGTGAAATGAACTGTCATATAATCTTTAAGTAAGATAAATATACATGTATGAATGATATTTGTGAGGTGAAATATATGAATATGAGAGCTGAACGTGTTGGCGAACAAATGAAACAAGAAATCATGGACATTGTTAACAATAAAGTAAAAGATCCTAGAATTGGTTTCCTAACAATAACAGAAGTTCAATTAACGAATGATTTATCTATTGCAACAATTTATTTAACTGTACTTGGTAATGACAAACAAATTGATGATACGTTTAAAGGTTTAGAGAAAGCAAAAGGTTTTATCAAATCTGAAATTGGTTCAAGAATGCGTTTAAGAATTGTACCAGATTTAAAATTTGAATACGATGAGTCTATTGACTACGGAAATAAAATTGAAAAAATGATACAAGATTTACACAAAAATGATTAATTTTCAAAGCTGAAACAAACATTCACTGAGATGTTTGTTTCAGCTTTTTTATAACCATTTCTTTATTGAGTCGTGTTAATATAAGTAAGGAATGATAATAAAAGAACGATTGAAGGTGACATTAAAATGTATAATGGTATTTTACCTGTGTACAAAGAACGTGGCTTAACAAGCCATGACGTTGTATTTAAATTAAGGAAAATTTTAAAAACCAAAAAGGTGGGGCATACTGGTACATTAGATCCTGAAGTTTCAGGTGTATTACCCATATGTATAGGTCCAGCGACTAAGGTGAGCGATTATATTATGGAAATGGGAAAGACCTATTTTGCAACTGTATATTTAGGTTTTAGTACCACTACAGAAGATCAGACAGGTGAAATTTTAGAAAAAAAGGCTATTGATGAAGACGCACTTAATGAGGAACAAATAGATAACACTTTAGCACGTTTTGAAGGTGTAATTACGCAAATCCCACCGATGTATTCATCAGTGAAGGTTAACGGTAAAAAGCTTTATGAATATGCAAGAAAAAATGAAACAGTTGAAAGGCCTTCAAGAGAAGTCGAGATTTTCGACATTAAGCGAGCGTCTGAACTACGATTTAAAAATCAAGGTTGCCAGTTTGATATCATAGTAAAATGTGGTAAAGGTACTTATATTAGAACGTTGGCAACAGATATAGGAAAAGCGCTTGAATTACCAGCACATATGTCAAAGTTAACAAGAATACAAAGTGGTGGTTTTGATATTGAAAATAGTCTTACAATCGAAGATATACAATCACTACATGAGCACGAAACATTACAGGAAAAACTTTTTCCGATAGAATATGGTCTGAGAGGTTTGAAAAAAATCAACATTTCAAATGAAAGTCAAAGATTTAAAATATTGAATGGTCAAAAATTTGATACGAATGATTTTGACCAATCCATAGATACGTTGGTTGTGATGTTTGATACACTAAATAATAAGGCATTAGCAATTTATACACCACATCCTGAGAAGCCTTATGAAATAAAACCGAAGAAGGTATTTAACTAAAGGAGAAATAGCCATGAAAGTAATTGAAGTAACTCATCCGATTCAAGAAGATCAGTATATATCAGAAGATGTAGCAATGGCTTTTGGTTTTTTTGATGGCATGCATAAAGGTCATGCAGAGGTATTTGATACTTTAGAAAAAAAGGCAGAGGCATCGAATTTAAAGAAAGCTGTGATGACATTTGATCCACATCCTTCTGTTGTTTTAAATCCTGAACTTAAACGTACGGATTACTTAACTCCGATTCAAGATAAAATAGAAATATTAGAATCTTACGGGATTGACTATTGCATTGTCATTAATTTTTCTTCTAAATTTGCGAATGTAAGTGCAGAAGAATTTATACAGGAATACATCATTAATAACCATGTAAAAGAAGTAATTGCAGGTTTTGATTTTACGTTTGGCAAATTTGGTAAAGGTAACATGATGATTTTAGACGAAATGTCGGATTTTAATACGACTATCGTAAGTAAACAAGAAATTGAATCGGAGAAAATATCTACAACAGATATTAGAAAATCACTGAAAACAGGTGACTTACAAAAGGCAAACGATGAGCTTGGATATCGATATCGTATAAAAGGCATGGTTGTACAAGGGGAAAAACGTGGAAGAACAATTGGTTTTCCTACAGCGAATGTAGAGCCGAGTGGAGATTACGTACTGCCTAAAAATGGTGTTTATGCCGTGAGTATGAAAATAGGTGCAAATGATAAGATTTATCGTGGAGCTGCCAACGTTGGTGTCAAACCAACATTTCATGATCCTTCTAAAGCACAAGTTGTCATAGAGGTGAATCTGTTTGACTTCCACGAAAACATATACGGTGAACGTGTTATCGTTTATTGGCATCATTATTTAAGACCAGAAGTTAAATTTGATGGTATAGATCCTTTAGTTGAACAAATGAATAAGGATAAAGAAAAAGCGAAATATTTACTTTCTGTTGATTTTGGTGACGAAATATCATATAATATTTAAGTCTGATGTGTTACACACACATACAAGGCACCTTTATCTTGGCAGTTCGAGACTCCGACGATTGCTCGGATAAAGGCGCATAAAAATAAAAGGAGGAAATTGACTATGGCAATTTCACAAGAACGTAAAAATGAATTAATTAAAGAATATCGTACACACGAAGCGGACACTGGTTCTCCAGAAGTACAAATCGCTGTGTTAACTGCAGAAATCACTGCATTAAACACTCACTTACGTGAACATACGAAAGATCACCATTCACGTCGTGGATTATTAAAAATGGTAGGTCGTCGTAGACACTTATTAAACTACTTACGTAGCAAAGATATTCAACGTTACCGTGAATTAATTAAATCATTAGGTATCCGTCGTTAATCTTTAGACGTATATTTATCGGGAAAGAACCTTTGGGGTCTTTCCCTTTTTTATAATTTTAGCATTTATAATTATTCATTAAACTATATACTAATATAAATCATTATTAATAAATGATATGATAGGATTAACAGATAAATGAGAGGAGATTCGTAATGTCTCAAGAAAAAAAAGTTTTCAAAACTGAATGGGCAAATAGATCTTTAACGATTGAAACCGGACAATTAGCTAAACAAGCTAACGGCGCAGTACTTGTTAGATATGGTGATACAGTCGTTTTATCTACTGCAGTAGCGTCAAAAGAACCACGTGATGGTGACTTTTTCCCATTAATGGTTAACTACGAAGAAAAAATGTATGCTGCAGGTAAAATACCTGGTGGCTTTAAAAAACGCGAAGGCCGTCCGAGTGATGAAGCTACGTTAACTGCACGATTAATTGATAGACCCATTCGACCTTTGTTCCCTAAAGGTTATAGATATGACGTACAAATAATGAATACAGTCTTAAGTGCTGATCCTGATTGCTCTCCTGAAATGGCAGCAATGATAGGTTCGTCAATGGCATTAAGTGTTTCTGATATACCTTTTCAAGGTCCAATAGCAGGCGTGAACGTTGGTTATATAGATGGAGAATATGTGATTAACCCTACCGTTGCACAAAAAGAAGTATCTAGACTTGATTTAGAAGTAGCTGGTCATAAAGATGCTGTAAATATGGTAGAAGCAGGCGCAAGTGAAATTACAGAAAATGAAATGCTTGAAGCTATTTTCTTTGGACACCAAGAAATTCAGCGTCTAGTTAGCTTCCAAGAAGAAATTATCGATCATATTCAACCAGAGAAAAAAGCATTTGTTCCTGTTGAAAAAGATGAAACACTCGTTGAAAAGGTAAAATCATTAACTGCATCATATGGTTTAAAAGATGCCGTGTTAACATTTGATAAGCAACAACGAGATATTAATTTAGATGAACTTAAAGAGAAGGTTGCATCAGAATTTGTTGATGAAAATGATGATGAGAATGAAGTTTTAATCAAAGAAGTTTACAGTATATTAGATGACTTGGTTAAAGAAGAAGTAAGACGTCTCATAGCAGAAGAAAAAATCAGACCAGATGGTCGTAAAACAGATGAAATTCGCCCATTAGAATCTGAAGTTGGTATTTTACCAAGAGCGCATGGTTCAGGTTTATTTACAAGAGGACAAACACAGGCACTTTCAGTGTTAACATTAGGTTCGATGAGTGAATATCAAATCCTAGATGGTCTTGGTGAAGAAGAACAAAAACGTTTTATGCATCACTATAACTTCCCAAATTATTCAGTTGGTGAAACTGGACCAGTTCGTTCACCTGGTCGACGCGAAATTGGACATGGTGCATTGGGAGAACGCGCACTTAGCCACATCATTCCAGATGTTAAAGATTTCCCATATACTGTGAGAATAGTGAGTGAAGTATTAGAATCAAACGGTTCATCATCACAAGCTTCTATTTGTGGCTCAACGTTAGCGTTGATGGATGCGGGTGTTCCAATCAAAGCCCCAGTTGCTGGTATCGCTATGGGATTAGTTACACGTGACGATAGTTATACCATATTAACTGACATACAGGGGATGGAAGATGCACTTGGTGATATGGACTTTAAAGTAGCTGGTACATCTGAAGGTATTACAGCTATACAAATGGATATCAAAATTGATGGTTTAACTAAAGAAATTATTAAAGAAGCATTAGACCAAGCTCGAGAAGGTCGTTTGGCCATATTAGATCATATGCTACAAACAATTGATACACCACGTGGTGAACTAAGTGCCTTTGCACCTAAGGTTGTTACGATGTCTATTAAACCTGAAAAAATTAGAGATGTAATTGGTCCGGGTGGTAAAAAAATCAATGAAATCATTGATGAAACGGGCGTTAAATTAGATATCGAACAAGATGGAACGATATTTATTGGTGCAGTAGATAAAGATGCGATTGAAAAAGCGCGTAGTATCATTGACGAAATTACAAGAGAAGCAGTAGTTGGAGAAATATACAACGGTACAGTTAAACGTATTGAAAAATATGGTGCGTTTGTTGAATTATTCCCAGGTAAAGACGCACTTGTACACATTTCTCAAATTGCTAATGAGCGCATTGATAAAGTAGAAGATGTGTTGAAAGTAGGAGACACATTTAAAATTAAAGTTACAGAAATTGATAAACAAGGTAGAGTAAATGCTTCACATAAGGCATTGTTATCAAATAATACTAAATAATGTTTATTATTAGAGACTGGTAAAATGATGAGAACTGCTTACAATAGAATTATTTTAATTCTATTGTAGAAAAGTTCAAGTCATATCACTGGTTTCTTTTTTTAATATTTCAGCATTGATAATTAAATAGGAGTAAGCAAAAAGCTAAAAATAAATGTGAATATATACATAAAAAGCGCTACAAAAACATCATTGCATACGTTAGAATCGCTTTTACATAAAAATAAATCATCCAATTATATATTTTAAAACAACTAAAGTAGCTACTTTAATAGTGTACATAAGGCCTATTTTAACTTATAATAAACTATGAGTTTATATATGGACGGGTAATTTAAATAGGAGGTAACATTTTGAGTTTAATTAAGAAAAAGAATAAAAATATTCGTATTATCCCTCTCGGAGGCGTTGGGGAAATTGCGAAAAATATGTATATCGTTGAAGTAGACGATGAAATGTTTATGTTAGATGCGGGACTGATGTTTCCAGAAGATGAAATGTTGGGTGTAGATATTGTTATTCCTGATATTCAATATGTGATAGAAAATAAAGACAGATTAAAAGGTATATTCCTAACGCACGGCCATGAACACGCGATAGGTGCTGTTACTTATGTGCTTGAGCAAGTTGATGCGCCTGTTTATGGTTCTAAATTAACAATTGCATTAATCAAAGAAAATATGAAGGCTCGCAATGTAAATAAGAAAGTTAGATATTATACTGTTAATAATGAATCAATTATGCGCTTTAAAGGTGTTAATGTCACATTCTTTAACACTACACATAGTATTCCAGATAGTTTAGGTGTTTGTATACACACTTCTTATGGCGCGATTGTATACACTGGGGAATTCAAGTTCGATCAAAGTTTACAAGGACATTATGCTCCAGATTTGAAAAAAATGACTGAAGTTGGACAAGATGGTGTATTTGCTTTGATCAGTGACTCGACTGAAGCAGAAAAGCCAGGTTATAACACGCCAGAAAACGTGATAGAATCTCATATGTATGATGCGTTTACAAAGGTGAAAGGTAGATTGATTGTTTCATGCTATGCATCTAATTTTATTCGTATTCAACAGGTTTTAAACATTGCGCAAAGATTAAATAGAAAAGTATCTTTCCTAGGGCGTTCGTTAGAAAGTTCATTTAATATCGCTAGAAAACTTGGTTATTTTGATATTTCTAAGGATTTACTAATACCAATTAATGAAGTTGAAAATTATCCGAAAAATGAAGTGATAATTATTGCAACTGGTATGCAAGGAGAACCAGTTGAAGCATTAAGCCAAATGGCACAAAAGAAACATAAGATAATGAATATTGAAGAAGGAGATTCGGTCTTCTTAGCAATTACTGCGTCTGCTAATATGGAAGTGATTGTTGGAAATACGCTTAATGAACTCGTTCGTGCAGGAGCAGAAATCATTCCCAACAGCAAAAAAATTCATACTTCAAGTCATGGTTGCATGGAAGAATTAAAAATGATGATTAATATCATGAAGCCTGAGTATTTCATTCCGGTAAATGGTGAATTTAAAATGCAAATTGCGCATGCTAAGTTAGCTAATGAAGCTGGCGTCCAACCTGAGAAAATATTCCTAGTGGAAAAAGGCGATGTAGTAAACTATGATGGTGAAGAAATGATTTTAAATGAGAAGGTCAATTCCGGCAATGTGCTCATTGATGGTATTGGTGTAGGTGATGTTGGTAACATCGTGTTACGTGATCGTCATTTACTTGCTGAAGATGGCATCTTTATCGCAGTCGTAACACTAGATCCCAAGAATCGTAGAATTGCCGCTGGTCCAGAAATTCAATCACGTGGTTTTGTTTATGTAAGGGAAAGTGAAGCTTTATTAAATGAAGCTGAAGAAAAAGTGCGTGAAATCGTTGAATTAGGTTTACAAGAAAAACGTATTGAATGGTCAGAAATCAAACAAAATATGCGTGATCAAGTAAGCAAATTGCTTTTTGAAAATACAAAACGCCGTCCAATGATTATTCCGGTAATATCTGAAATTTAATAATTTCTATTCTAAAATAAAGAGGTTAAGACAGACGCTTTGGTAAGGTTATTTAAAAGTAAATTGTATATATGTTATATCTAAACAAGATATATACAACCTTTAAATATACTGGAGCGAATAATGTCTTACCTCTTTTATGTTATTATAAGTATATAATAAAATGATTTTTATAGAATTTAAAATCATATTTATAATTTGTATTATCACTTGATATTAAAATACACAAATATGATTCATATACATATCGAAAAAACAGAGTTGAAAAGAAGGTGTGAATGTTGGCACAAACGAGAAAGAGCTCAACAACAAAGAAAAAAACATCGAATACAAGAAAGAAAACTGCAAATAATAAAAAAAGGAAAAGTGATAGTCCATTAAGATATATTATTGCGATAGTAATTTTTATTGCTATCATTCTTGGTGTTTTTCAATTGGGCATTATAGGCACAATGATAGATAGTTTTTTTAATTACTTATTTGGCACAAGTAGGTATTTAACTTATATCTTAATTTTGATAAGTACTGTATTTATTACTTACTATAAGGCATTGCCGAAGACGAGACGTACAACAGGTGCATTTGTTTTACAAATTGCATTATTACTTGTGACTCAAACAGTGTACTATTTTATGCATAGAGCTCAATCATTAAGAGAACCCGTGTTATCATATGTTTATAAATCTTATGAACATAATACATTTCCAAATTTTGGTGGAGGATTATTTGGACATTACTTATTGGCATTATTTATACCACTCATTTCAATTGTCGGTGTAATTATTGTAACGCTATTATTAATAGCTTCTAGTTTTATCTTATTGACAAAACAAAGACATAGAGATGTGTCTAAAGTTGCTTTTGAAAAGATGAAAGTAAAAAGTCAAGATGCTTCTGCAAATCTTAAAGAACGCCGTAAAGAAAATAAAATTAATAAAGATGCTAAAGCACGTATAAAAGCCGAAAAAAAAGCCGAAAAAGCAACTGAACAAGCACAAACTCAAAATAATGTTAAGGATGTAACTGATCTACCAGAGATAAGTAACAACACTCCTGAACAACAATCAATTCCAATTTATGGACATAACGATTATAAAGATGAAGATAATAAACAAACACAAACTCAAAACAAGAGAGCGAAACGCGTATTTGATCAAAATAATCAAAGTACAATCCAAAAATCAAATCCAGAAGATAACGTAATCATTGATCAACCAGTTAATGAATTAGAAGAAAGTGAAGCACAAGATGAAGATGCGGCTTCAAATTCCATATCTGAAGCTGGAGAAGTAGAAAATGAAGCATATAAAATACCACCATTAACATTATTGAAACAACCAACTAAACAGAAATCGACTTCTAAAGCAGAGGTGCAGAAAAAGGGGCAGTTGTTAGAAAACACATTGAAAAACTTTGGTGTAGATGCTAAAGTGACTCAGATTAAAATAGGCCCAGCAGTGACACAATATGAAATACAACCCGCTCAAGGGGTTAAAGTGAGTAAGATTGTTAATCTGCATAACGATATTGCCTTAGCCTTAGCAGCTAAGGACATACGTATCGAAGCACCAATACCTGGACGATCTGCTGTAGGTATAGAAGTACCGAATGATAAAATTTCGCTTGTTTCTTTAAAAGAAGTATTAGATGAAAAATTTCCTGCTTCTAATAAGTTAGAAGTAGGACTAGGTAGGGATATTTCAGGTGACCCTATTACAGTAGAACTTAACAAAATGCCTCATTTACTTGTAGCAGGTTCTACAGGAAGCGGGAAATCTGTTTGTATCAATGGTATTATTACAAGTATCCTATTAAATGCAAAGCCACACGAAGTTAAACTTATGTTAATTGATCCGAAAATGGTAGAATTAAATATATACAATGGTATCCCTCATTTACTCATACCTGTTGTAACCAATCCGCATAAGGCATCACAAGCTTTAGAAAAAGTAGTAGCAGAAATGGAAAGACGGTATGACTTGTTTCAACATTCTTCTACTAGAAATATTGAGGGATATAATGAAGCAATTAGAAAACAAAATGAAGAGTTAGATGAGAAACAATCTGAGTTACCATATATTGTTGTTATAGTAGATGAGTTAGCAGATTTAATGATGGTTGCTGGTAAAGAAGTAGAAAACGCAATACAAAGAATCACACAAATGGCACGTGCAGCAGGTATTCACCTAATAATCGCAACACAACGTCCTTCCGTAGATGTAATTACTGGTTTAATAAAAAATAATATACCTTCTAGAATTGCTTTTGCTGTGAGTTCACAAACAGATTCTAGAACGATTATTGATAGCGGTGGTGCAGATAAATTACTTGGTAAAGGTGACATGCTTTATGTTGCTAATGGTGGATCTACTAGAACTAGAGTTCAAGGTGCGTTTTTAAGTGACCAAGAGGTTCAAGACATTGTAAATTATGTCGTAGAGCAACAAAAAGCGAATTATGTAAAAGAAATGGAACCAGATGCGCCTGTTGAAAAATCAGAAATGAAGAGTGAAGATGCCTTGTATGATGAAGCGTATTTATTTGTAATTGAACAACAAAAAGCAAGTACATCGTTATTACAAAGACAATTTAGAATTGGTTACAACCGTGCTTCTAGATTGATGGATGATTTAGAACGTAATCAAGTGATTGGACCACAAAAAGGCAGTAAACCTAGACAAATACTTGTGGATTTAGATAGTGATGAGGTGTAAATATGGAATTGACTTCTGTTTATAAAGTAAAAGAATGGCTGTTACAAGAGATAAATACGAGAGCATTGAAACCAGGAGATGCTTTACCTAGTAACCTTGCAGTTGCTAGAAAATTAAATGTTAAAACAGATGACGTATACGATGCAGTTGATGAACTAATTACTGAACAAGTGTTATCTAATAATTTAGAAGAAGGTGCAAGTGTTAAAACGCTGCACCCGTTCTTCTATCCATTAGATGAATTGGTTAGTATCAGTAAAATGATTGAAAATCAAGGTTATCATGCGAGTACGGAGTATATAAGCTTAGACGAAAAACCTGCGACATCTTTAGATGCCCAGAGATTAAATCTTCCTGAAAAAGCGTTAGTAACAATTATTGAACGCGTGAGAATGGCTGACCGTATGCCAGTTGTTTATTGCTTAGATAAGCTACCAGCAGAAGATTTAACATGTGCGCAGTATCAAAATAGTGATGAATCGTTGTTAAACGCAATTGAATATTATGCTTCGAAAAAAGTTGCATATGCAGAAACTGGGATAGAGGCTATTGGTTATGAACCACATATATCAGACATATTGGATGCCTCACCACATGAAGGGCTTATGTTGTTGAAATTAATTCATTATGATAAAAATGATCAACCAATACTTTATTCTTTTAATTATTTCAAAAGTAGTTTAGTAAAATTTAAAACGGTTAGAAATAGTATATAATAACAAAATTATGAAAGTGAGGTTTGACAATTTGAAAATAAATGAACAGCAAAATGATTTGCATATTAATGTGTTACCAACAACAAAGTTCAAAACAACCACAATTACTTTAAAATTTATGGCCCCGTTAGATAGTGAAACCATGACAGCGCGATCAATACTCAGTAAATTACTCGTGCGTGCCACTAAAAAATGGCCGACAGACAAGGCGTTTAACCGTCATCTTTCAGAATTGTATGGCGCGTATGTTAATAGTTTTGTCTCAAAATTTAAAGACAAGCATGTCATAACGATATCATTGGAGTTAGTCAACGAACGCTATCTTACTGATCAAACACCATTATTTGAAAAGGGTTTAGATTTGTTAACAGAAATGATTTGGCACCCTTTAGTTTCTAATGATAGTTTTGATGAAAACTTTGTTTCACAAGAAAAAGCTTTACTAACTAAAAAATTAGAAGCAATGGTTGATAATAAATCTCAAATATCTTTTTTAAATTTATTGAAGTATATGTTTGGTGAACAGCCGTATCGTCACCTAGCATCAGGGCAAGTAGATTACATAGCAAATATAACACCCGAAACTTTATATCATACATATCAATCTATGCTACAGAACGACTATTGTGCTGTTTATGTCGTAGGTAATGTAGATGAACAAGAAGTAAAATCTCAAATCAAAACTTATTTTGATATAAAACCATTCCAATTCAAACAATCTCATGCGACGCCAGTACCACAAGCAGATAAAGTTCCACAAGAGATCGTTGAGACAGATGAAGTGGACCAAGCTAAATTAAATATTGGATTTAAACTGCCAGTACAATTTGGAGATAAACAATATTTTGCTAGTGTTGTTTTTAATACCATGTTTGGCGGAGATCCCTCTTCCGTTTTGTTTAACGAAGTTCGAGAAAAACAAAGTTTAGCGTATTCAATTCATTCGCAAATAGATGCAAAAAATGGTTTTATGTTTGTGCTTAGCGGTGTTTCATCTGATAAATATAGCGTAGCAAAAGATACAATTATTGCGGAATTTGAAAAGTTCCAGCAAGGTCAATTTAGCGAAGAAAAACTGGAACTTGCTAAGAAAATTATTATTTCTCAACGTCAAGAGTCGTACGATCGTCCTAAACGTATCATAGAGATATTGAATAATAATATTTTATTAGAGCATGATATATCAGAGGATGATTACATTAAACATATTCAAGATGTTAATAAATCTGAAATCATAGAATTAGTGAAAAACATAGAACTCAATACAATTTATATACTAACGAAAGGAGGTCAACAATAATGCAAAGCACATATTACGAGCAAATAGATGAAACTGTTTATGAAACTGAGTTGAATAATGGGTTAAAACTATTTGTGATACCTAAAACAGGCTTCCAGAAAACATTTGTTACATATACAACGCAATTTGGTTCTTTAGACCGTAAATTCAAACCACATGGTAGTGAAGATTATGTTACTGTACCAGATGGTGTTGCACACTTTTTAGAACATAAACTATTTGAAAATGAAGAAGAAGACTTATTCACAGCATTTGCAGAAGATAATGCACAAGTAAATGCATTTACTAGTTTTGACCGAACAAGTTATTTGTTTAGTGCAACAGATAATGTTGAAAGCAATATAAAACGCTTGTTAACGATGGTTGAAACACCGTACTTTACTGAGGCATCTGTAAATAAAGAAAAAGGTATTATTGCTGAAGAAATTAAAATGTATCAAGAACAGCCTGGCTATAAAATGATGTTTAATACGTTGAGAGCTATGTATGAATCACATCCAATTCGAGTTGATATAGCTGGTAGTGTAGAAAGTATTTATGAAATAACTAAAGAAGATTTATATCTTTGCTATGAAACATTTTATCATCCTTCTAACATGGTTTTATTTGTTGTTGGAGATGTAGATGTAGACCATATTTACAATGTTGTTGCAGACCATGAAAATCAAAGAGATAAAACGAATCAATCTCAAATAGTAAGAGATCCGTTAACAGAACAAGACAGCGTAAGAGAAAACATAGTAACTGAAAAGATGAAGTTACAATCACCTAGAATTATGCTTGGCTTTAAAAATACACCATTAGTTGATGTGCCAGATAAATTATTAGTAAAAAAAGATTTAGAAATGACTTTGTTTTTTGAATTATTATTTGGTGAAGAAACTGATTTTTATCAAATGTTGCTTAATAAAGAGTTGATAGATGAAACATTTGGTTATCAATTTGTATTAGAACCTACATATAGCTTTTCCATGATTACCAGTGCAACACAACATCCAGATAAGTTAAAAAAATTACTATTAGATGAACTAGAAGCAAAACAGGGTAATTTAACTGATGTAGAAGCGTTTAATTTATTGAAAAAACAATTTATTGGAGAGTTTATATCCGGTTTGAATTCCCCTGAATATATAGCAAACCAATACACAAAACTTTATTTTGAAGGTGTAAGTTTATTTGATTTATTAGATATTGTAGAAAGTATTACGTTAGAAAGCGTAAATGAAACGGCGCAAACGTGTTTGAATTTATCCCAAATTGTTGATAGTCGTTTGGAGATGAAATAAACAATGAAAGCTTTGGTTATAGGTGGTTCAGGATCTATAGGTTCTGCAATCGTTAATCGTTTGTTGTCTGATGGATATGAAGTCATCATCCATTACAATAATGCTGATATCAATCAACTAAACGTTCAGTTCAACCATAGTTCAGTACAATTTATACAATGCGATTTGCGCAATGTAAATGATTTTAATCAATATTTTCATTTTATAAAAAATTTAGATTGTCTTATTTATGCCAGTGGAACCGCGTTGTATGGTCAGTTGCAAGATATGACAGATGCAATGATTGATGAGCATTATCAAATTCATGTGCGCCAATTAATTAGAATATGTAGATATTTTGTAGACCAGTTACGACAAAGTCATAATGGTCGAATTGTAGTTATTTCATCAATTTGGGGAGAAACAGGTGCAAGTATGGAAACAATCTATTCGGCGATGAAATCAGCTCAAATTGGTTTCGTAAAAGCATTGAGCCAAGAACTATCAATGACTTCAGTCACTGTGAACGCCATCGCACCCGGTTTTGTGAGCGGTAATATGTTAAAAGCTTGGGGAGAAAGTGAGCTTGAAACTTTGACTCAAGAATTACCACAACAAAGGTTTATTGAGCCTGAAGAAGTTGCACATACCTGTAGTTACCTTTGCAATCCATTAGCTAAAAGTGTGACTGGTACAATACAAAAAGTGAATGGCGCTTGGTATTTATAATTTTTGATATAATTAAAAAAATAAACCACTTGTGAAACATTCAATGATATAATATCAATATCATTCATTCATTACATTTTAAAATTATTTATGCTGTACTATGCTTTTTTCATTTAATAGATAACTAGAAATGTGATAGATTTTAGTCAAAGCTAATTGCTGTGATTTATAAACTAAGGGGTGTATATGCCATGACAGTTGCTGCAAAAAAAGAATGGTATTTAGAATATGAAATAACAATGAACAGAGCCGGACTGCTAGGTGATGTTTCCAGTTTGTTAGGTATGATGGGTATAAGTATTGTTACTATAAATGGTATTGATGAAGGTAGAAGAGGTCTATTAATTAAATCTGATAACCTTGAAAAAGTTAGTAGATTTGAAAATATCGTTAGTGAAATTGATGATATCTCTATTACTAAATTGCGTAAACCAGAATTGCGAGACCGATTGGCAGTACGACATGGCAGATACATAGAACAAGATGCTGCTGATAAAAAAACATTTCGTTTTGAAAGAGAAGATTTGGGTTTATTAGTAGATTTTATGGCCGAATTATTTAAAGAAAAAGGTCATAAATTAATCGGTATTAGAGGTATGCCAAGAGTGGGTAAAACTGAATCAATTGTAGCCGGTAGTGTCTGTGCACACAAACGTTGGTTATTTATTAGTTCTACTTTAATTAAGCAAACTGTTCGTAGTTCACTCATAAAAGGTGAGTATGATTCTGATCACGTCTATATTATTGATGGTGCGGTTACGGCAAGAGAATCCAACCAAAAACATCAAGAATTAGTAAAAGAGGTTATGAGCTTACCAGCAATTAAAGTTGTAGAGCATCCTGATTTATTTGTGGAAACCAGTGATTATGAGATGAGTGATTTTGATTACATCATTGAACTAAGAGAAAATAAAAATCAAGAAATCCATTATGAAGAAATGAAAAAACACACTGTAAAAAGTAAAAATAATCTTGATTTCGGTGACGATGTTTTCGGTGGAGGTTTTGGATTTTTTGAATAGCAAAAGATAATGGATGAGGAGGACTAACATCGTGAGTTTAGTTGGTCAAACTTTAAAAGGACGTCGCGAAAGATTAGGTATGACATTAACAGAATTAGAAAATCGAACAGAAATTAAACGTCAAACTTTGACACTCATTGAAAAAAATGATTTTGAGTCACTTAAAAATGCAGATTATGTAGAAGGTTTTATCCGTAAATATGCAAAGGCTGTAAATATTGATGCTGAACAGCTTATTCATGCACATAGAGATGAAATTCCTAATCATGATAATAACTTGAAAGATACAATTGACGCTTTTTCTTCTGATCATCAACCTAGTTATCGCAGTAAAAACAAAGAACCTTTGCAGTTAGCAGTAGTAATAAGTCTGGTGATTATTATCACTGCCATACTGTGGATATTAGCAGTATTATTTTTATAAAAATATTTTCGTGCATTTGTAGTAAGTTATATATATAGAAATGAGGATTTGAAATGAATATTCCGAATTGGATAACTGTTTTTAGAGTTATATTAATTCCAGTATTTCTATTATTCGCTTTAGTAGATTTTGGTTTTGGTAATGTAACTTTTATTGGTGGATATGAAATAAGAATCGAATTATTGATTAGTGGTGTTATCTTTATTATTGCCTCGTTAAGTGATTTTGTAGATGGTTATTTAGCAAGAAAATGGCAACTCGTTACAAATATGGGGAAATTTTTAGACCCATTAGCAGATAAACTACTTGTTTCAAGTGCTTTGATAGCATTAGTTGAAATTGGATTAACAAACTCCTGGGTAGCGATTATCATAATTGCACGTGAATTTGCGGTCACAGGGTTGCGATTATTACAAATCGAACAAGGTTTTGTAAGTGCGGCTGGGCAATTAGGTAAAATTAAAACGGCCGTTACGATGATAGCGCTAGTATGGATTTTACTTGGTGACCCATTAGCAACGTGGATTGGTTTTCCAATAGGTCAGGTGCTTTTATACATTGGGGTATTCTTTACTGTTCTTTCTGGTATTGAATATTTCTATAAGGGTAGAGATGTATTCAAAGCCAAATAATATGAGTTTAATTCTGACAATCATGAATTCAACTGGAAAGTGTTTTTTAAAGCACATTTCCAGTTTTTTGTTGAAATAGTATGTTTTGTAACAGAATGCTGATTCATCAAAACAGAACAATTTACAAACGAAATTTTAGTTTTTAAATAGAGTTAGATTTATAATAAAAATAAGTAATTTAACATGTTAAATAGCGAAATGGTTATTTGCGAACGAGGAGGAAAAAGCGTGAATATATCAATTATAGCGGTTGGATCTGAATTATTACTGGGTCAAATTGCAAATACCAATGGTCAATATCTGTCAAAATTATTTAATGATATAGGACACAGTGTTGTAGAACATATTGTAGTAGGAGATAATCCTAAAAGACTTGAACGAGCTATACATTCATCATTAGAGCAGTATGATGCTGTTATTCTTACTGGTGGACTAGGACCTACTAAAGATGATTTAACGAAGCATACGATAGCTCAGATATTAGATCGCAATTTGGTGACGGATGAAAAATCATTGAAGTATATTGAGCAATATTTTAAAGATCAAAATGTTGAGATGACACCGAACAATAAACAACAAGCATTAGTCATTGAAGGTGCAATAGTTTTAGATAATAAAGTAGGTATGGCACCAGGCATGTTGATTGAACATAACGATAAACATATTGCTTTATTACCTGGTCCACCTAAAGAAATGCAACCGATGGCAAAACATGGCTTATTACCATATTTTTTAAATGGAGAAAGCATTATTTTTTCAGAATTATTGCGTTTTGCAGGTATAGGTGAATCCAAAATTGAAACTATTTTAATGGACTTAATAGATAATCAAACGAACCCTACAATTGCCCCTTTAGCAGGTACGCATGAAGTGAATATAAGATTGACGGCGAATGGTGATTCAAAACAAGAATGTGAAGCATTAATAGCACCAGTAAAAAAAGAAATACTATCACGTATTGGTGATTATTATTATGGATCGGATGACGTTTCCATTGAAGCAGCGTTTTTAAAACATATGAAGCAATCATTTGCAATCTATGATGGTGTTACAGATGGTGAATTATACTCGAGAATGAAAAATAATGATGATTCAAATAAACTCTTGGGTATGTTACCGCATCATCAACAATTTATAAATCTAAAAGAGGGTATTGAGCGTCAACTGTCAATATCATGTCGTATCGTTAAAGATTTATATAATGCGGAGATAGGTATTTCATTATTACATGAAAATGGTACAGTATACTTAGGTATTTTAGAAAATGAATATCTAACAATTAAATCATTTAAAATGACGAAAAATAGAAATTTAATTAAAAAAAGAGCACAAAACTATACATTGATCCGATTATTAAATTATTTTAAAGCATAAATGATTAAATCAAAACAAGTAATAATTAGTACGTACGTTCCCTTTTTGTAAAAATCGTTCTGTTATTAGCGAACAAATATTCGCAAAATGCTTGCAGAATACTTTAAATCAATGTATAGTATGGTTAAGATATTTTTCAGAGATAAATCTCATTTAGGAGGTCCAGCGTTTTGGATAATGATCGTCAAAAAGCTTTAGATACAGTAATTAAAAATATGGAAAAATCATTTGGTAAAGGTGCAGTAATGAAACTTGGTGATAATGAAGCACGTAAAGTTTCTAGTGTATCAAGTGGTTCAGTAACTCTAGATAACGCATTAGGAGTTGGTGGTTACCCTAAAGGTAGAATTATAGAAATATACGGACCAGAAAGTTCCGGTAAAACAACAGTTGCATTACATGCCATAGCTGAAGTACAAAAAAATGGTGGCATTGCCGCATTTATTGATGCTGAACATGCTTTAGACCCAGTTTATGCTGAAGCATTAGGTGTTGATATTCAAAATTTATACTTGTCTCAACCAGATCACGGTGAACAAGGCTTAGAAATTGCTGAAGCATTTGTTAGAAGTGGTGCGGTAGATATCGTTGTTATCGACTCTGTAGCTGCGTTAACGCCGAAAGCTGAAATTGAAGGTGAAATGGGCGATACACACGTCGGTTTACAAGCGCGTTTAATGTCACAAGCGCTACGTAAATTGTCTGGCGCTATTTCTAAATCAAATACAACTGCTGTATTTATAAATCAAATTCGTGAAAAAGTTGGCGTTATGTTTGGTAATCCTGAAACGACACCAGGTGGACGTGCATTGAAATTCTATAGCTCAGTGCGTTTAGAAGTTCGTCGTGCTGAACAGTTGAAACAAGGTCAAGAAATTGTTGGTAACAGAACAAAAATTAAAGTGGTAAAAAATAAAGTAGCGCCTCCATTTAGAGTGGCAGAAGTTGATATGATGTACGGCAAAGGTATCTCGAAAGAAGGCGAACTCATTGATCTCGGTGTAGAAAATGAAATCGTCAATAAATCGGGTGCTTGGTATTCTTACAATGGTGAACGTATGGGTCAAGGTAAAGAAAACGTTAAACTATATTTAAAAGAAAATCCAAAAGTTAAACAAGAAATCGACCAAAAATTGCGAGAAAAACTTGGTATTTTCGATGGTGACGTAGATGAAAAAGAGGAAGAAGAAGCAACAGCTACACTTTTTGATGAAAAAGATGAATAAATTATATTTTGACGTAAAATAAAAATTTTTCCTTATAAAATAAGCTTATATTTTAAAATATAGGCTTATTTTTTTGTTATAACATACAGGTTTAAAATTATTAAATAAGAATATTTTATGATGAAAATACAACAAGAAATAGACAATAGCAGTAACTATAACTAATTTAATGTAAAATGAGCTATTCAAATAATGAATTAATGTAGTTGCACACCTTGACACTTCTTAGTTTGAAACCGTACAATTACATTGTATGATTCTTATATAACTTCATATAATCATATTGAATTTGATATACAGAGCAAAATCCTAGAAAAAGGGGGTGTTTGTGTGAATTTATTAAACCTCCTACTCATTTTGCTAGGTATTATTCTCGGAGTTGTTGTAGGGTATATTATTGCCCGAAATATATTGCATCAAAAGCAATTACAAGCAAGACAGACTGCTGAAGATATTATCGAACATGGTAATAAAGAAGCAGAGAATATCAAGAAGGAAAAGCTCCTTGAAGCTAAAGAAGAGAATCAAATCTTAAAAGAGCAAAGTGAAAATGAACTTCGTGAAAGACGTGGTGATCTTCAAAGGCAAGAAGCACGACTTCTTCAAAAAGAAGAAAACTTAGAGCGAAAATCTGATCTTTTAGATAAAAAGGATGAGATTTTAGAGCAAAAAGAGTCTAAACTTGAAGAACGACAACAACAAGTAGATGCAAAAGAGAGTAGTGTTCAGTCATTAATAAATAAGCATGAACAAGAATTAGAACGCATCTCTGGTCTCACTCAAGAAGAAGCTGCCAATGAACAACTTCAAAGAGTCGAGGAAGAATTGTCACATGATATTGCAATACTTGTTAAGGAAAAAGAGAAAGAAGCAAAAGAAGCAGTCGATAAAAATGCAAAAGAACTATTAGCAACTACTGTACAACGGTTAGCTGCAGAGCATACTTCAGAATCTACAGTATCAGTTGTTAATTTACCAAATGACGAAATGAAAGGTCGAATTATTGGTAGAGAAGGTAGAAATATAAGAACGTTAGAAACGTTAACTGGTATTGATTTAATTATAGATGATACACCAGAAGCAGTTATTCTATCAGGTTTTGACCCAATTAGACGCGAAATTGCAAGAACTGCATTAGTAAATCTTGTTTCAGATGGACGCATCCATCCTGGAAGAATTGAAGATATGGTTGAAAAAGCTCGAAAAGAAGTGGACGATATTATAAGGGATGCTGGTGAACAAGCAACATTTGAAATTAATGTGCATAACATGCATCCAGATTTAGTTAAAATTCTAGGTCGTTTACAATATCGTACTAGCTATGGTCAAAATGTGTTAAAACATTCTATAGAGGTTGCTCACTTAAGTGGCATGTTAGCAGCTGAATTAGGAGAAGATGTTACATTAGCCAAACGTGCTGGACTACTTCATGATGTTGGTAAAGCTATTGACCATGAAGTTGAAGGAAGTCACGTTGAAATTGGTGTGGAATTAGCTAAAAAATACGCTGAAAGTGAAACAGTATTAAATGCTATACACTCACATCACGGTGATGTAGAACCAACTTCTATTATTTCTATATTGGTTGCAGCAGCAGATGCTCTATCAGCTGCTAGACCAGGTGCTCGTAAAGAGACGTTAGAAAATTATATTAGAAGATTGGAAAGACTAGAAACACTTTCAGAAAGCTATGATGGTGTTGAAAAAGCATTTGCAATCCAAGCTGGTAGAGAAATTCGGGTTATTGTATCACCAGAAACTATCGACGACTTAAAGTCACATCGCTTAGCAAGAGATATTAAGAGCCAGATTGAAGACGAACTTCAATATCCTGGTCATATAAAAGTGACAGTTGTTCGTGAGACTAGAGCAATTGAATACGCAAAATAATAAATAAAAACATAATTAACTTATGAAATAACTGCTAGCAGAGAAGTAAAACTTTGTTGGCAGTTATTTTTAGTTTGTGAAAAATAATGTGATTTTTAACACATTGAGAAAGTATCAATATATGATGGGAAATCGCTCTTTTTTGAATTAACATACCTTATTAGTAATGATTTTGTAATAGCTGAAAAAAATGAAAAATGATGTGCGTGACAGGCTACAAACTCAGATTATGTAAATCGTATCGTCAGGCAAGTATAGCACAATCAAAATTGTAAATGTTTAAATTAAAAAAGAGATTGGGAAGTCATTTTTTGACTATATAAATGAGTCTGAAACATCATTGATGTCCCAGACTCATTGTTTTGAAACTAAGCATTATATCTTAGTCTTTGTTATTCCTATGCGTTACGATTAGTTATTTTAACTCTAAGTCTACTTTCTGCAATTCTTTGATTACTTCAGCAGTGTCATAACAACTAGTGGAGATATTGGCATATCTTTCAGCAAGCCTATAAGCATTGATATATAACTCTAAGCTATCTTTAGCAATATCTTCCGGATTGTCACTATTTGCAGGGTTTGCAGAAACAACTAAGTCAGCAAAATGTTGTGGATCAATATTAATTGACATTTCTTACATACAACTCCTATTTTTTGAAATGATACTTAACTATAATATAAATATTACCACCAATCTGAAATTTAAAACAAAGTAATGTTTATGAATATTTATTAAAGAGCCTTTTCATCATAGATAATTTCAATTAAACTAACAGTAAGAGAGGATGACACGTAAATGAGAATTTTATTTATTGGGGATATTGTTGGCAAAATAGGTAGAGAAGCTATTTCAAACTATTTACCCAAGTTGAAACAAACTTATAAACCTACCGTTACAATAGTAAACGCAGAAAATGCAGCTCATGGTAAAGGTTTGACTGAAAAAATATATAAATCTTTACTAAGAGAAGGCGTTGATTTTATGACAATGGGAAATCATACATATGGTCAACGTCAAATATATGATTTTATAGAGAATGCCAATCGGATGGTTCGTCCAGCCAATTTTCCAGATGAAGCGCCTGGTGTTGGTATGCGCTTCATTCAAATTAATGAAATCAAATTGGCTATCATTAATTTACAAGGAAGAGCATTTATGCAAGACATTGACGATCCTTTTAAAAAAGCAGATGCATTAATAGCTGAAGCACAAAAAGAAACAGATTATATCTTTGTTGACTTTCATGCTGAGACTACTTCAGAAAAAAATGCAATGGGATGGTATTTAGATAATAGAGTTAGTGCTGTTGTTGGTACTCACACACATATCCAAACTTCAGATGAAAGAATATTACCTGGAGGCACTGGATATATTACAGATGTAGGGATGACTGGTTACTACGATGGTATACTTGGCATTAATCGTGAAGAAGTGATTACTCGCTTTATCACGAGCTTACCACAAAGACATGTCGTTCCTGATGAAGGTCGAAGTGTATTATCAGGTGTAATTATAGATTTAAATAAAGATGGTAAAACAAAACGTATAGAACGTATTCTTATTAATGATGACCATCCTTTTAAATAATCGTCCATTAGTATGAATTTTTAATTAAACCGCTCTTTTCATAGTAAAAGCGTGGTTTGTTTTGGTATGATGAAATATGAATTATTATAACCACTAGGAGGCTAGATGATATGAAATCTCAAGTATCATGGAAAGTGGGCGGACAACAAGGTGAAGGTATTGAATCAACAGGTGAAATCTTTGCCACTGCTATGAACCGTAAAGGATACTATTTATACGGATATCGTCATTTTTCAAGTAGAATCAAAGGCGGTCATACAAATAACAAAATTAGAGTATCAACATCACCAGTGCATGCAATTAGTGATGATTTAGATATATTAATCGCATTCGATCAAGAAACAATCGAATTGAATCACCAAGAAATGCGTAAAGATAGTGTGATTATTGCTGATAGTAAAGTTAAACCAGAAAAGCCCGAACATTGTGAAGCACAATTGGTTGCGCTTCCTTTTACTGCTACTGCGAAAGAATTAGGCACGACTTTAATGAAAAATATGGTCGCTGTTGGTGCAACATGTGCCGTAATGAACTTAGATATCTCAGATTTCGAGACACTTATCACCAATATGTTTACTAAAAAAGGTGATAAAGTTGTAGAAATGAATATTGAAGCATTGAATGAAGGTTATCGATTAATGAACGAGCAATTAAGTACTGTTGATGGTGATTTTGTTTTAGAAACAACAGAAGGCACACCACACCTATATATGATAGGCAATGATGCGATAGGTTTAGGTGCGCTGTCAGCCGGTTCAAGATTTATGGCAGCATATCCTATTACACCAGCATCTGAAATTATGGAATATATGATTGAAAACTTACCTAAAGTTGGAGGTACTGTTGTACAAACTGAAGATGAAATCGCTGCAGCAAATATGGCAATTGGCTCCAACTATGCTGGCGTACGCGCATTTACAGCAAGCGCTGGACCTGGTCTTTCACTCATGATGGAAGCCATTGGCCTATCTGGTATGACTGAAACACCATTTGTTGTTATTAATACACAACGCGGAGGTCCATCCACTGGATTACCTACCAAGCAAGAACAATCAGACCTTATGCAAATGATTTACGGTACTCATGGTGATATACCTAAAATAGTAGTAGCACCTACTGATGCTGAAGATGCATTTTATCTTACAATAGAAGCTTTCAATCTTGCTGAAATGTATCAATGCCCTGTAATCATTTTAAGTGATTTACAATTGTCATTAGGTAAACAAACTGTAGAATCATTAGATTATAATAAAATCGAAATAAATCGTGGAGAAACGATTCAATCAGATATAGAAAGAGATGAAGATGATAAAACATACTTCAAGCGTTATGCGTTGACTGAAAGCGGTGTCTCTCCTAGACCAATCCCTGGCGTTAAAGGGGGCATACATCATGTTACGGGTGTGGAACATAATGAAGAAGGTAAGACAAGTGAAGCAGCTGATAACAGACAACAACAAATGGATAAACGTATGCGAAAAACAGAGCATCTATTGATTAATGATCCTGTTGAAAATGATGCGTTTCATGAAGCAGCAGATATACTTTATTTAGGTTTCATTTCTACTAAAGGCGCGATTCAAGAAGGTAAAGAAAGATTAGAGCACCAAGGTTTGAAGATTAACCATTTACAAATTCGACAATTACATCCATTCCCAAGCAAAACGATACAAGATGCGGTTGATAAAGCTTCAAAAGTTGTAGTTGTTGAACATAATTATCAAGGTCAACTTTCAAATATATTAAAAATGAATGTGAACGTTGGAGATAAGTTGATTAATCAAACGAAATATGATGGTACGCCATTCTTACCAAATGAAATAGAATCCAAAGGATTAGAAATTGCCAAAAATTTAAAGGAGTTGGTATAAGTGGCAACATTTAAAGATTTTAGAAATAATGTGAAGCCCAATTGGTGCCCTGGTTGTGGAGATTTTTCTGTTCAAGCAGCGATTCAAAAAGCAGCTGCAAATGTTGGACTAGAACCTGAAGAAGTTGCAATTATAACAGGTATCGGGTGCTCAGGTCGCTTATCTGGTTACGTTAATTCATATGGTGTTCATGGCATTCACGGCCGTTCATTACCATTAGCACAAGGCGTGAAAATGGCTAATAAAGACTTAACAGTTATTGCTTCCGGTGGTGATGGTGACGGTTATGCGATTGGTATGGGACATACGATTCATGCACTACGTAGAAATATGAATATGACATATATAGTGATGGATAACCAAATCTATGGTTTAACAAAAGGACAAACATCACCATCTTCAGCACAGGGTTTTGTGACTAAATCTACGCCTAAAGGCAATATTGAGAAAAATGTTGCGCCATTAGAGCTTGCATTGTCTTCAGGTGCAACATTTGTTGCTCAAGGTTTTTCTAGTGATATCAAAGGATTAACTAAAATGTTGGAAGATGCAATTAATCATGATGGTTTTTCATTCGTTAACGTATTCTCTCCATGTGTGACATACAATAAAGTAAACACTTATGATTGGTTTAAAGAAAATCTTACCAATATTGATGAAATTGAAGATTTTGATACGACCGATAAACAAAAAGCGACTCAAAAAGTTTTAGAATATAATTCATTACTTAAAGGTATCGTATATCAAGACACAGAAACACCTTCCTATGAATCCCAAATTGAAGAAATAGAAGGCACAGCACTAGCGAAAAAAGATATTCACCTTGATGAACAACAATTCAAAGACTTAACAAAACAATTTGTATAGTAGTTTATCTACTTAAATAGTAACCAAAAGCGTAAAATAACTAGCTGATCACAAAAAGATGATTTTCATAGAAAAATCATTGTTTTATATTTGTGGATCAGCTATTTTTATATATAAACATTAAAAGTGGAGGCATAGAGAAAGATGGTTGATCATTTTGTGACAATGAAGGAATTACTAACATACACACACGAAGGTGAAGATTGGGAAATTCAAACGTGCGAAAGAGATTCACCTGTACTTATTACTGCTGTCCATGGAGGGGCTATAGAAAGAGGTACAACTGAAATTGCACAATATTTAAGTGAAATAGGAAATTTCAGTTTTTATAGTTTTAAAGGTGTAAGAAAAAATAAAAATAATGAACTTCATGTTACATCAACTCATTTTGATGAACCCAAATTAAAAAAGATTGTGAGCGAACATGCCCAAGTTATTTCTATTCATGGTTGTATGGGTGAGAAAAATGAAGTGTATATCGGTGGTAGAGATGAAGCGTTAATTACGCGCATAAAACAAGTATTAAATGAAGCAGGATTCATTATAAAGGATGCACCATCTCATATTTCTGGTAAACAACAAGATAACTTTGTCAATTGTGGCAAGAATGGTATGGGAGTACAGTTAGAATTGACCGTTAACTTTAGGAAGCAATGTTTTGTTAATAAAAAATTTAATCTAAAAGATCGAGAAGATCGTTCAAATTGGTCAACTTATTTAAAAGAATTTTCGGAAGCAATGATTAAGGCAATCACATACTATAAATAATTAACTGCAAATTGCTCAGAAGCAAATGTAAAAATTCTGTTAATAAACTAGCAAAAACTTAACAGTGATTTAAGATAGTGGACGCTAAAGTGTGGTAAATAAAAAAGTACATTTATATAGGAGGTGGAATATGTCTGATCGATTTAAGTCTATGACGGAATTAATGGATCTTACAGAGGAAAATACGGATTGGATCATTAATACTATTGAGCGAAATAGCAATGTTATAATAACTGCAATTCATGGAGGAGCTATTGAACCTGCTACTACCGAATTGGCGGAATTAACAGCTGAGAAAGGTGGTTTTGACTACTTTACTTTTAAAGCAATTAGAACAAAAGCTAATGCAGAATTACATGTGACCTCCAGAAACTATGATGAACCTAAATTAATGAAAATGATTGCTAATAATCCATATGCCATCGCTATACATGGTTGTAAAGGTGAAGATGAAATTATTTATATGGGTGGTAAAGACGAGCAATTAATGGATGCAATGACAGAAGAATTTGAAAAACTAGGGATAGATGTCAGACAAGCGCCATCACATATGTCTGGTGCACATGATGACAATATTATTAATTGTTGTAAAACTGAAAAAGGTGTACAACTCGAATTAACCTCAGGAATAAGAAAAAAATTGTTTGAAAATGGACGCTATAATAAAAAAAGTAGAGAAAACAGCAGTAATTGGACTCAGTTTATGTATGATTTTGCACAAGCAATCATTAATGCGACTAAAAACATTGCATAATATTGAAAAGGAAAACATAATAAGTTATTATAGATTTATTATATCTATAATAGGAAGATGATGAATTTATGAAATTTTCAAAAGCGACTGATTATGCTTTACACGCATTGTTATTTATGATTAATAACCAAGGGGACCAAAAAAAGATTCCTGTACAAGATTTAGCATCAGTTTTAAGTGTTTCTACAACTTACTTATCAAAAGTACTGACACGTTTAGTAAAAAGCAATATCATTTCTGCTAGTAGTGGTGCTAAAGGTGGGTATCAATTAAAAAATGGTTGGGATTCAGTATCTATTTATGATGTCATAATTACGATTGATGGGAAGCAAAGTTTATTAGAAGACTCCTTTAATCACGATGAAGGTTGCCCGATTAAAGCTATAATGGAAGATGCTGAAACAACATTGATAACAACATTGAAACAAAAAAAATTAACAAGTTTAGATAAAAATAGAACAAGTAAATGAATTTATAGTATAGAAATAGGAAATGATAAACTATTTCTATACATTATTTTAAATTTATTATAGATATTAAAAATCTTTAATATATGTATAAATAAAAGGAATGGAATTTGAAGATAGTAGTGTTATATAAATAGAAGGTGCATTTACACAAATGATGTTTGACACCGAATTCGATTTCTTTAAATAATATAGAGCTACACCTGGATAAACAAGGAAAAATCTAATCGACATTTTATGGAATAACCAATATTAATAGGTTGTATGTAGCTAGAGTGGTTAAAGATAACTTTGTTAGTCAATTAATTGATGCTGCTGCGAATGGAAAGAACATTGCTAAAAATATGATGATGGATCTTATAGATGAAACCTATCGATAAACAAAGCTTTAGAATTCTATACCTTAGGTTAATGTTTTGGTAAACTGAAGATAAGTAAAATTTAAGGGGTTGAATAAGTATGAATGATACTTTAATGAGCGTACAAATTATTCCAAAAACTACTAATGGTGAAGACGTTATACCTTACGTAGATGAAGCAATTAAAGTGATAGATGATTCTGGTTTAGAATATCGCGTTGGACCACTAGAAACAACTGTGCAAGGTGAAATGAATGAATGCTTAATATTGATTCAAAAGCTTAATGAGCGAATGGTAGAACTAGAAATACCAAGTACCATCAGTCAAGTAAAATTTTATCATGTTCCTGAAGGTATCACGATTGAAACATTAACTGGAAAATACGATGAAATCTAAGTGATTGTCATGTTAGTTAGATATTGGCTATTGATGTTATAAAGATAAAATTAAATTGTTAACTATTTAAGGTACATCGTTAATTTAGTTAAATTTACTAAATAATACGGAAGTACCTTATTTTTTGTGGGTAAAACCAAGGATAGTTTTATATGAAAATATTATAATAGTAAGAGGTACACTTAAAGATAATTCGATTTTTCACGATGATTTAACTACATATTTCTGTTATCGACCAATATATATATAAGTAAAAGGAGTTTTTGTTATATAAATTTTTAAATCAAAGTTGATTATTTTATATGACTTTTGCACTTTAGTGCTAAATTTAATATAATGAAATAATGATTATAGATAAAGTTATAGAACTTTGAACGACTCGATTGTTAAACAGCGAGATAGAATCTATTTTAAAGCGTTTGTTCTTAGTTTTTATGATATAGAAAGGGTTTTGTTAGCGTGAATGAAGAACAAAGAAAGCAAACTTCTATAGATGTGTTGGCCGAACGCGATAAGAAGACAAAAGATTATAGTAAGTATTTTGAGCATGTATACCAACCACCAAGTTTAAAAGAAGCACGTAAACGTGGTAAAGAAGAAATACATTATAATCGCGATTTTCAAATTGATGAAAAATATCGTGATATGGGTAAAGGGAAGACATTTTTAATAAAAACATATGGTTGTCAAATGAATGCGCATGATACAGAAGTCATGGCAGGTATTTTAAGTGCTTTAGGTTATCAAGCAACGGAAGAGATAAATGAAGCGGATGTTATATTAATTAATACTTGTGCAATTCGTGAAAATGCAGAAAATAAAGTGTTTAGTGAGATTGGCAATTTAAAACACTTAAAAAAAGAAAAACCTGAAACGGTCATTGGTGTTTGTGGTTGTATGTCGCAAGAAGAATCAGTCGTCAATAAAATATTAAAATCATATCAAAACGTGGATATGATTTTCGGTACTCATAATATACACAGACTGCCTGAAATACTTGAAGAAGCTTATCTATCGAAAGCAATGGTAGTGGAAGTTTGGTCTAAAGAAGGCGATGTAATTGAAAATTTACCTAAGGTCAGAAAAGGCAATATAAAAGCATGGGTAAATATCATGTATGGTTGTGACAAATTCTGTACATACTGTATTGTGCCATTTACACGAGGAAAAGAGCGGAGTAGAAGGCCACAAGATATTATTGATGAAGTTAGAGATCTAGCACGTCAAGGATATCAAGAAGTTACATTATTAGGTCAAAACGTTAATTCATATGGCAAAGATATTGATGGATTGGAATATGGACTTGGTGATTTACTTGAAGATATTTCGAAAATAGATATTCCGAGAGTACGTTTCACTACGAGTCACCCATGGGATTTTACTGATCGTATGATAGAAGTGATTGCTAACGGTGGGAACATAGTGCCGCATGTTCATTTGCCTGTACAATCAGGAAATAATGCTGTACTTAAAATTATGGGACGTAAATATACAAGAGAAAGTTATTTAGATTTAGTAGATCGTATTAAGTCTAAAATACCTGACGTTGCTTTAACAACAGATATTATTGTTGGTTATCCAAACGAAACAGCAGAACAATTTGAAGAAACATTAACTCTTTACGATGAAGTAGCATTTGAACATGCATATACGTATATCTATTCACAAAGAGATGGCACGCCAGCGGCTAAAATGAAAGACAACGTACCTTTAGAGGAAAAAAAGGCTAGACTACAACAGTTAAATAAAAAAGTAGCTTATTATTCTGAACAAGCTATGACACAATATGAAGGACAAACGGTTCAAGTTCTATGTGAAGGTGCTAGTAAGAAAGACGATACTGTACTCGCGGGTTATACAAATAAAAATAAACTTGTTAACTTTAAGGCGCCTAAAGAAATGATCGGAAAAATTGTTGATGTAAAAGTTGATGAAGCAAAACAATTTTCGTTAAATGGTACATTTTTAGGAGTTAGTGAAAAAGCAGTGGTGACACAATAATGTATGAAAAAGATGAAATATTAGCTGAAGCAGATAAACTCAGCCAACGTATTCAATCATTAGACACTGTCAAAGAATATCAAGCGATTGAACAGCAAATTCATCATAATAAAAATATTGAGACACGCATGAAAGACTTGAAAAAAACACAGAAACAGTCTGTTAATTTACAAAATTATGGTAAACATCAGGCATTACGTCAATCTGAAGATAAAATTCAAGATATTGAGCAAAATATCAATGTTATACCTATTGTTGAAGAATTTAGAGAATCACAAGCAGAAGCGAATGACTTATTGCAAATGATGATCAGTACGATGTCAAACCGTTTAAATGAAATTCAACAAGATAAAGATTAATACGTAATCCACTTGTAGAAAGGAAATGAACAATATGAAAACAAGAAAATTAACACTAACTGCGATATTGATTGCTATTAATGTAGTGTTAAGTAGCATTGTTGTTATACCTTTAGGGCCTATTAAAGCGGCACCTATTCAACATTTAATCAATGTTATATGCGCGGTATTTGTGGGACCTTGGTTTGGTTTGGCACAAGCGTTTATATCTTCGTTGTTAAGAATGCTATTTGGCACCGGTAGTTTCTTTGCATTTCCTGGAAGTATGGTTGGCGTATTATTAGCAAGTGGTTTTTACTATTATCGAAAACATATTTTTATGGCAGCAGTAGGTGAAGTTATAGGTACAGGTATCATTGGTAGTATCATGTGCATACCTTTAGCTTGGTTATTAGGCTTTAATAATTTTGCTGTAAAGCCTTTAATGATAGCTTTTATTGTATCAAGTGTGATTGGTGCAATGATTAGTTACATCGTTTTAATGATTATGAAAAGAAAAGGTATTTTAAAACGCTTCTTATAAATATGTAAATATGAAAAGGTTAAGTTTCATTACTTTTAACATATAAAAGAATTAATTATAATGTAGATTTGTAATTAACTATTTGTATGTGCAAATGAGACTTAATCTTTTTTTTATAAATTTTATATATCAATCAGCGAATTAATGAAGTTTTTATATCAATCTGACCCTGTAAGCATAAGCGTAAAAGCTAAAGTTATGTTAAAATTTAAGAGTTAAATGGACAATAAAATCTCAGGAAAATGGTTTGAGAGTACAAAACGATAAAGTAGTAAAATTCCTGATATAAAGCATAAATATCAATCAGATGAACAATTGAAAAGTCATCTGATTTAATGATTTACCATACATAAGTAATGATTTATTTAATGTATTTTAAATTATAGTGAGAAACTAATAGAAGGATTGTGAAAGATTAAATGACTAACCAAACGCCAATGATGCAGCAGTATTTAAAAATAAAATCACAATATCAAGATTGTTTACTATTTTTTAGATTAGGCGATTTTTATGAAATGTTTTTTGAAGATGCGAAAGAAGCATCTAGAGTTCTAGAAATAACATTAACGAAACGGGATGCTAAAAAAGAAAATCCCATTCCTATGTGCGGTGTACCTTACCATTCAGCAGATGGCTATATCGAAACATTAATTAATAATGGATATAAAGTTGCTATTTGCGAGCAAATGGAAGACCCTAGACAAACAAAGGGAATGGTAAAACGTGAGGTAGTTAGAATCGTTACGCCTGGTACGGTTATGGATCAAGGCGGCGTAGATGAAAAACAAAACAATTATATTTTGAGCTTTGTACAAATAAATGATTGTTATGCACTAAGTTATTGTGATGTGTCTACAGGAGAACTTAAAGTAACATCTTTTAACGATCAAGCTACATTAATTAATGAAATAACAACAATTAATCCAAATGAAATCGTGGTAAATGCGCAAATAGATGAGGGATTAAAACGTCAAATTAGTTTGACAACTGAAACAATTACAGTATTGAATGAAATATCAAATGCAGAATATGCAGTTAATACAAGTAATGATCAATCTTTATATAATGCGACTCAGTTATTACTTGATTATATTTTCCATACGCAAAAACGAGATCTATCTCATATAGAAACTGTTGTAAAATATGAAGCAGTAGATTTTATGAAAATGGACTTTTATGCAAAACGTAATTTAGAATTGACAGAAAGCATACGCCTAAAAAGTAAAAAAGGAACATTGCTATGGTTGATGGATGAAACTAAAACGCCTATGGGGGCAAGAAGATTAAAACAATGGATTGATAGACCGTTAATCCATAAAAACCAAATTGAATCTCGGCTAGATACAGTTGAGCAATTTATTGACTTTTTTATAGAGAGAGACACTTTGAGAGAACATCTTAATCAAGTATATGATATCGAGCGTTTAGTCGGCCGTGTAAGTTATGGAAATGTAAATGCTAGAGATTTAATTCAGTTAAAACATTCAATTTCTGAGATACCCAATATTAAACAATTATTAGATGGTTTAGATACAGAAACCACTGAACAATTTAAAGCACTTGAACCTTTAGATGAATTGTTAACATTGTTAGAAAATAGTTTGAAAGAAGAGCCACCTATCTCTGTTAAAGAAGGTGGATTATTCAAAAAAGGATTTAATCAGGAGCTTGATGAGTATTTAGAAGCATCGAAGAATGGTAAATCTTGGTTGGCTGAACTGCAGACAAAGGAACGTCAACGCACTGGTATTAAATCACTGAAGATTAGTTTTAACAAAGTCTTTGGATATTTTATTGAAATTACAAGAGCCAACTTGCAAGGTTTTGATCCTTCTGCATATGGTTATCATCGTAAACAAACTTTATCAAATGCAGAACGATTTATTACGGATGAATTAAAAGAAAAAGAAGATATTATTTTAGGTGCTGAAGATAAAGCGATTGAATTAGAATATCAATTATTTGTGCAATTGAGAGAGCAAATAAAAACGTATACAGAGCGTTTGCAAAAACAAGCGAAAATTATTTCAGAATTGGATTGTTTACAAAGTTTTGCAGAAATAGCGCAAAAATACAATTATGCAAGACCTGCATTTAGTGAAGACAAAACACTTAAATTAACAAATTCAAGGCATCCAGTTGTAGAACGTGTTATGGATCACAACGACTATGTGCCAAATGATTGTAAACTAGATCAAGATACGTTTATTTATTTAATCACAGGACCTAATATGTCAGGGAAATCTACTTATATGAGACAAGTTGCAATCATAAGTATTATGGCACAAATGGGCGCATACGTACCTTGTGAAGCAGCTGTATTACCAGTTTTTGATCAAATATTTACAAGAATTGGAGCTGCAGATGATTTAGTTTCTGGTAAAAGTACATTTATGGTTGAGATGTTGGAAGCACAAAAAGCACTTGCTAATGCTACAGAAGATAGTTTAATTATTTTTGATGAAATAGGTAGAGGTACCTCTACTTATGATGGATTGGCTTTGGCACAAGCTATGATTGAATTCGTTGCACATACTTCTCATGCCAAGACATTATTCTCTACACATTACCACGAATTAACAACTTTAGATCAGTCGTTATCTTCGTTGAAAAATGTTCATGTTGCAGCAAATGAATACAATGGTGAGCTTATCTTCTTACATAAAGTTAAAGATGGAGCTGTCGATGATAGCTATGGTATCCAAGTAGCGAAGTTAGCACATTTACCAGAAGCAGTTATCTCACGCGCACAAGTAATTCTAGATGCATTTGAACAAAATAATAATCAAGAACAAACGACAAATGAAAAAGTCAATGTTATTAAAACAGGTGTGGAAGCACAATCTTTAGAAAAACCAATAGTAGCAGAAAATGATTACAACTATAGCGATGACAAACAAGAACATAACAGCTACCAATTTGAACAAGCAGCTTTTGATTTGTTTGATTATCCAGCAGCACAAAGTGAAATAGAGAATGAAATTAAGCAATTAAATTTATCGAATATGACACCGATAGAAGCCCTAGTAAAACTTAGTGAATTACAGAATCAGTTAAAGTAGAGGTGAGGTCATTCAATGGGTAAAATAAAAGAATTACAGACATCTTTAGCAAATAAAATAGCAGCTGGTGAAGTAGTGGAAAGACCTGGATCAGTTGTGAAAGAACTATTAGAAAATGCAATTGATGCACAAGCAACAGAAATAAATATAGAGGTTGAACAATCAGGCGTCGCTTCTATACGTGTTGTTGACAACGGTACTGGTATTGAAATCGATGATTTAGATTTAGTATTCCATCGTCACGCAACAAGCAAATTGGATGCAGATGATGATCTGTTCCATATTCGTACATTAGGCTTTCGTGGAGAGGCATTAGCTAGTATTTCATCAGTTTCTAAGGTAACATTGAAAACATGCACAGATAATCAAGAAGGCCAAGAAATTTATGTGGAAAATGGTGAGGTTTTAAATCGAAAACCAGCTAAAGCAAAAAGAGGCACAGATATTTTAGTGGAGTCACTATTTTATAATACGCCAGCACGATTAAAATATATTAAGAGTCTATATACCGAACTAGGTAAGATAACAGATATAGTAAATCGTATGGCCATGAGTCATCCTGATATACGTATTTCGCTTGTGTCTGATGGTAAAACAATTATAAAAACAAATGGATCTGGTAGAACAAATGAAGTGATGGCTGAAATTTATGGTATGAAAGTTGCTAAAGACTTAGTACATGTTACAGGGGATACAAGTGATTATCATTTAGATGCTTATTTTGCGAAACCTGAACATTCTAGAAGTAATAAGCATTATATTTCTATCTTTATTAACGGGAGATATATTAAGAATTTCTTGTTAAATAAAGCGATTTTAGAAGGTTATCATACTTTATTAATGGTTGGTCGTTACCCAATATGTTATATCAATATTGAAATGGATCCGATATTGGTAGATGTCAATGTCCATCCAACTAAATTAGAGGTAAGATTATCAAAAGAAGACCAGCTTTTTGAATTAATCGTTAACAAAATTCGTGAAGCTTTTAAAGATCGCATTTTAATTCCTCAAAATGATATGGATAAAATGACGAAGAAAAACAAGGTATTAAACCAATTTGAGCAACAGAAAATGGATTTTGAAAAACGTCAACAACAAAATAACTTTGAGCAAAATATTGAACAAACAGCTGATTCAAACATGCATAATGAAAATGACAAAAGTGTAGAAAATGAAGCATCTTATATAAATCAACACGATGGTGAACAAAATCGTATTCAAGAATCACAAAATGATTATAAGAAAATACAAAATGAACTACTTTATGATTTTGAAACAACAAATAGTGATTCTACTGATAATGAAGTCTCAGTTGAAGATAATAGTGATGAGGATATTAAAGGTCGCGTGAGTGCTTCACCAACTCGTCGAATACCCTACATGGAAATTGTTGGACAAGTCCACGGTACCTATATTATCGCTCAAAATGAAAATGGTATGTTTATGATTGACCAACACGCAGCTCAAGAAAGAATAAAGTATGAATATTTCAGAGAAAAAATTGGTGATGTTGTAAATGAAAGTCAAAATTTATTAATCCCGTTAACTTTCCATTTCTCAAAAGATGAATTAATGATTATTAATCAGTATAAAGATGAATTAGATAAGGTAGGCGTGCATTTAGAACCATTTGGTGGACATGATTATATTGTAGATAGCTATCCTGTTTGGTTTCCGAAAGAAGAAGCAGAAGAAATCATCAAAGATATGATTGAATATGTATTAGAACATAAAAAAGTCGACGTTAGAAAAATTCGTGAAGAAGCTGCGATTATGATGAGTTGTAAAAAATCAATTAAGGCTAACCACTATCTAAAAAATAATGAAATGGCAGATTTAGTCAATCAGTTGAGAGAGACTGAAGATCCATTCACCTGTCCGCATGGAAGACCCATTATTATTAATTTCTCAAATTATGAATTAGAACGTCTATTTAAACGTATTGTCTAAGGAGGAATTCATGTTGAAACCGCATATTTTACCTGCAGTTCGCTCAATGAAAGATTTAGAAAAATTAACGATGACAGATTATAAGGAATGTGTCATGTTAGATGCGCATATTGGGCATGTTAAAAGCATCATGGGTCTATTAAACAAGAATAATATTGAAACATACATGCATATCGATTTAATCAAAGGTATGAGCCATGATGAATTCGCGTGTGAATACATTATTCAAAATTATCATCCTAAAGGCATCGTTTCAACCAAGACAAAAGTAATTAACAAAGCAAAATCACTAAATACAACAACTGTGTTCAGAGTATTTGTATTAGATAGCCATGCATTATCTAGAAGTATTGAATTGATTAAGCGTGTAGAACCAGATTTTGTGGAAGTTTTACCGGGTATTGCTACAAAAGCCATACGTATCATTAACGAAGAAACGAATACTGCTGTAATTGCTGGCGGACTCATTAACAGTAAAGAAGAAGTAGACATTGCAGTTTCAAATGGTGCAAAATATATTACAACTAGTGATCGATCGTTATGGTAATCTAATCAGATGATATAACTAAAACAATAAAAGTTAAGTATTTTGATATCATCAATATATTTGCGAACGATCGCCATGAACGAGTATAGGGAGTTGTTGATAATGATAAAACCAATGCAATTAAAAGAAGGAGACACTGTGGCGATTGTGTCTCTTTCTTCTGGTTTAGCAGGTGAAAGTGATATATTATGGCGAACGCGACAAGGCATTCATCGTTTGGAAAGTGAATTTGGTTTAAAAGTCAAAGTAATGCCCCATGCACTCAAAGGTGTAACGTTTATTCACGATCACCCAGAATGTAGAGCGAAAGATTTAAATGAAGCAGTAAAAGATCCAGAAGTTAAAGCTATTATTAGTTGTATTGGTGGAGAAGATGCGATACGCATTTTGCCTTATGTGGATTTGCAGGCAATTGCCACAAATCCTAAAATATTCAGTGGTTATTCAGATACAACTACAGTACATTTGATGTTTTATAAAATGGGGATAGTTAGTTTTTATGGGTAGGCATTACTTACTGATTTTGCAGAAAATATTGCAATGGATACATATACTGTAGAGAATATTAACAAGTGTTGGTTTAATACAAATAAAATTGGAACAATAGAACCAGCATTTTATATACGACCATACGGATTAAAGTGGGATATAAAAAATAAAAACAGGTGTAGACCTGAAATAGTCCAAAATGGATACGAAATATTAAATGGTAATAACAAAGTAAGCGGCCATCTTTTAGGCGGGAATCTAGAAACTTTTGTTGACTTACGTCATACTTCAATATTTCCTGAAATTGAGGCTTTTAATGGGGCAATATTATTTTTAGAAACATCGGAAGACACACCGACACCGGAAATGTTTGCTGAATATTTAGAGCAATTGCTAGAGCATGGTATTTTAAACCGTCTGAATGGCATGATTTTTGGCAAGCCTTTTAACAATGTATATTATGAAAATTATAAAAGAGAAATATTTAAAATAATAAAAAAATGCAATAATCCTAAAATGGTTGTTTTTTATAATTTATCATTTGGTCACAATGAACCAAAACATGCGATTCCTTATGGGTTGATGGCACAAATTGATCCATTAACCGGTCAGTTTAGTATCGCTGAAAACAGTGTAGTATCCACTTAAGTTGTGACAACTTTTCTACAAAAACATTTGACAACGCTTACAACAACGGTGTAAGATAAACTCAAGTTAATATTTAGAAAAGAGATGGGAGATTTCTACAGTAATTAAACCGGTGGTTCACAACTGGATATAATTGTAGGGATCTCCCTGTCTTATTTTAGGAGGAGTCTTTATGAGTGTATATTTTGCTGAATTTTTGGGAACAGCAATACTTGTACTATTTGGGGGAGGCGTTGTTGCAAACGTCAACTTAAAAAGAAGTAATGGGAATGGCGCAGATTGGATCGTTATTGCTACAGGTTGGGGATTAGCAGTTACTATGGGAGTGTACGCGGTAGGTAATATATCGGGTGCGCATTTAAATCCAGCAGTGACTTTAGCATTTGCAATGGATGGCGCAGTTAATTGGTCTATGGTACCTGGTTATATCATCTGTCAAATCCTTGGTGGTATTGTGGGTGGTGCATTAGTTTGGTTAATGTATTTAGCTCAATGGAAAGCAACAGAAGATCAAGGTACAAAATTAGCTGTATTTTCTACAGCTCCTGCCATTAAGAACTATTTTGCAAACTTTATGAGTGAAATTATTGGCACAGCTATTTTAACAATGGGGCTTTTATTCATCGGTATGAATAAAATTGCTGATGGACTAAATCCATTAATTGTCGGTAGTTTAATCGTTGCAATTGGTTTAAGCCTAGGTGGTCCTACAGGTTATGCAATTAACCCAGCGCGTGATTTAGGTCCACGTATTGCACATGCAATTCTACCAATCTCTGGCAAAGGCGATTCTAATTGGTCCTATGCAATTGTACCAGTGTTAGGCCCTGTGACTGGTGGTATGATTGGTGCGGTGATTTATAGACTGTTTTATAAAGGTGCATTTGATACAATGTCAGTGGTTGCAATCGTATTATTAATCATCACACTTATTTTAGGTGTCGTATTAAATAAAGCGAAAAATGCTAAAGGTATTGAATCGATATATTAATTACGTTTAATTTATTTGTATTTACGTTAAAATATAACTAGATATTATTATCATTGGATTAATATAAAATTATTAGTTGAGTGAACTAATAAAAAAAGGGTACAAAAAAGTATGTATATCAATGTGAATTACATATGTAATTCGTGTTATGAACATTAGAAGAGGGAGCTAATAATTATGGAAAAATATATTTTGTCAATCGACCAAGGCACTACGAGTTCTAGAGCAATTCTGTTTGATCAAGACGGAAAAATCAAAGGCGTTGCACAACGTGAATTCAAACAATATTTTCCAAAATCAGGCTGGGTAGAACATGATGCTAATGAAATTTGGACGTCTGTTTTAGCTGTTATGGCTGAAGTTTTAAATGAAGAAAACGTTGGTGCAGATCAAATTGCTGGTATTGGTATTACAAACCAACGTGAAACTACGGTAGTGTGGGATAAGAAAACATCAAGACCGGTATATCATGCAATTGTTTGGCAATCACGTCAAACACAAGGCATCTGTCAAGAATTAAAAGAACAAGGTTTAGAAGATAAATTCAGAGAAAAAACAGGTCTCTTATTAGATCCGTATTTCGCTGGGACAAAAGTTAAATGGATTCTTGATAATGTAGAAGGTGCAAGAGAAAAAGCTGATAATGGAGATTTATTATTCGGTACAATTGATTCATGGCTAGTGTGGAAATTATCTGGTGGCAAAGCACATATTACAGATTATACAAATGCAAGCCGTACATTGATTTATAATATCCATGATTTAGAATGGGATCAAGAATTATTGGATATATTAGAAATTCCAAACACTATGTTACCTGAAGTTAAAGAGTCTAGTGAAGTTTATGCAAATACCATTGATTATCATTTCTTTGGACAAGAAATACCAATTGCTGGTATTGCAGGTGACCAACAAGCAGCATTATTTGGTCAAGCTTGTTTTGAACGTGGAGATGTAAAAAACACCTACGGTACAGGTGGCTTTATGTTGATGAATACAGGTGAAGAAGCTGTAGCATCTAAAAGCGGTTTGTTAACAACAATCGCTTACGGACTAGATGGAAAAGTTAATTATGCACTTGAAGGTTCTATCTTTGTTTCGGGTTCAGCCATTCAATGGTTACGAGATGGATTAAGAATGATTAATTCTGCACCACAATCAGAAAATTACGCAGAACGTGTAGAATCTACAGAAGGTGTTTACGTTGTGCCTGCATTCGTAGGCTTAGGAACACCATATTGGGATGCAGATGCACGTGGAGCAATCTTTGGTTTAACGCGTGGTACTGAAAAAGAACACTTTATCCGTGCTACATTAGAATCACTGTGTTATCAAACGCGTGATGTACTTGAAGCAATGGAAAAAGATTCTGATATTACAGTGAATAACCTGCGTGTTGACGGTGGTGCTGTTAAAAATAACTTTATTATGCAATTCCAATCTGATTTATTAAACGTGAGTGTTGAACGTCCAGAAATTAATGAAACAACAGCTTTAGGTGCTGCTTATTTAGCTGGTTTAGCTGTAGGTTTCTGGGATAATAAAGATGAAATTGCTAACCGTTGGAAACTAGAAAAAGAATTTAATCCAGATATGGAAGAAAAAGAAAGAAATAAATTATATAAAGGCTGGAAAAAAGCTGTAGAAGCAACGCAAGTCTTTAAGTTAGACGATGAATAAAGAATTAGACTTATCTAAGTTTCTTATGCTATAATAAGGGTAAGTTAATATTATCGAGATGAGAATTGAGAGACACTGTTCGTACAATTATATATGTATGGGATAGGTCTCTCTTTTTTTATTACTATTAGGAGGCGCTAGATTTTATGAGTTTATCAACTTTGAAAAGAGAGCAGATTAAGAAAGATTTAAAAAATGATACTTTTGACGTTGTCATTATCGGTGGAGGTATTACTGGTGCAGGTATTGCATTAGATGCAACACAAAGAGGTATGAAGGTTGCGTTAGTAGAAATGCAAGACTTTGCACAAGGTACAAGTTCACGTTCAACAAAATTAGTTCATGGTGGTTTACGTTACTTGAAGCAATTGCAAGTGGGCGTTGTAGCAGAAACTGGTCGTGAGCGTGCGATTGTATATGAAAATGGCCCTCATGTAACGACACCAGAGCGTATGTTATTGCCAATGCATAAAGGTGGTTCAATGGGTAAATTTACCACAGCTATTGGTTTAACAATGTATGACAGACTAGCAGGCGTAAAAAAATCAGAACGTAAAACAATGTTAAATGCTAAAGAAACGTTAGCGAAAGAGCCACTTGTTAAAAAATCAGGCTTAAAAGGCGGCGGATCTTACGTTGAATATCGTACTGACGATGCGCGTTTAACAATTGAAGTTATGAAACGTGCAGCTGAAAAAGGCGCAACAATAATTAACCATACGAAATCAGTACATTTCACATATGATTCAAATGAAAAGGTAAATGGTATTCATGCTGAAGACCAAATTACTGGTGAAACTTACCCAATTAAGGCTAAAAAAGTAATCAATGCGAGTGGCCCATGGGTAGATGAAGTACGTAGCGGTGATTATGCACGTAATAACAAACAACTGCGCTTAACAAAAGGTGTTCATATTGTTATAGATCAATCGAAATTCCCATTAGGACAAGCAGTATACTTTGATACTGAAAAAGATGGACGTATGATTTTTGCGATTCCTCGTGAAGGAAAAGCATATGTAGGTACAACAGATACGTTTTACGATAACGATAAAACGTCACCATTAGCAACACAGGAAGATAGAGATTATTTAATCGACGCAATCAACTATATGTTCCCAGATGTAAATGTAGCTGATGAAGACATTGAATCATCATGGGCTGGTGTTAGACCATTGATTTTAGAAGAAGGTAAAGATCCTTCAGAAATTTCTCGTAAAGATGAAGTATGGGAAGGTAAGTCTGGTTTACTCACGATTGCTGGTGGTAAATTAACTGGTTATCGCCATATGGCATTAGAAATTGTGGACTTATTATCTAAACGCTTAAAATCAGAGTACGGTTTGAAATTTGATAAATGTGCTACAAAACACTTACCAATTTCTGGTGGAGATGTTGGTGGTAGTGCAAACTTTGATAACTTTATTGATAAAAAAGTTGAAGATGCCAAAGCTTATCAAATAGATGATGCAACAGCACGTCATTTTGCAACGAAATATGGTTCGAATGTAGAAGAATTATTCAAAATTGCTCAAACAGCACAATATCAAGAGTCTGGTTTACCATTAGATATTTATACAGAATTGATTTATTCTATTCAAAACGAAATGGTTCATCGTCCAACAGATTTCTTTATTCGTCGTACTGGTAAACTTTATTTCAAAATAGATGATGTTCTAAATTATAAAGATCAAGTGATTGATGTAATGGCTGAATTACTTGGCTACACAGATATTCAAAAAGACTTGTTTACAAAAGAACTTCAAACTGCAATTGATGAAGCACAAACGGGTAATAATCAACCTGCAGTTAAAGAATAAATTTAAATATTGTATGAATCTATCATTGAATGCTCATGTATATGAGTGAGTGGATTCAAACTATGAATAATAATTTCCCCCCTTCAAAGTAGACATTAAAAAATGTAAGCTTTGAAGGGGGTTTTTATATCTAAGAAATATAGAGCGACACAGGTTTTTTTACTTAGTTAGTTTTTAAAGATATAATGCATTTAATTTCACTAATAATTGCGTTGTAAAATGTAATAAAGCTTAATAGCATTGTATTTGAAAACAGTGTACTTTGAAGGTATATTGTATAATGTATGATGAATGAAACGAAACGTGATTTGGGGGTAAAACATGAGTGGAAATGAGTTTAAAATCACTGTTGCAGATGGGACAACTTTAGAAGTGAAATTGAATAAGGCGAAAAAAGATACGATTGGTGTTATTCACTTACTTCATGGCATGGCGGAACATATGGATAGATATGATGCGCTTGTTGAATCATTAAATCAACAAGGATATGATGTACTGCGACACAACCATAGAGGGCATGGTATAGATATAGAATCATACGAACGTGGTCACATTGATAGTATGGAGCAAACAGCTGACGATACTTTTGAAATTGCACAGACGTTGTATTCTGATTCTGTGCATACGCCATATATTATATTAGGGCATTCTATGGGTTCTATTATCGCTAGAATTTTCACACAAAAATATCCTGATGTTGCGCAAGGTATGATTTTATCAGGAACTATGCAGTACCCTAAATATCTAGGTAAACTCGTACAAATAGTTTTAAAACTTATCACTTTAATAACTGGAAAAAGACGGCGTTTAAAATGGTTAAACCAAATAATGTATAAAACCTTTAATAAAAATATAAAAAATAATAAATCGGAAAGTGATTGGTTATCCAGCGATGAACAAGAAGTAGAAAAATTTGAAAAAGACCCTTATACTGGATTTTTAGTCTCAAATCAATTGATTTTTGAAACAGTGAAATATATGTTACAAACAAGTAAATTAAAAAATATAAAAAAAATGAAACCAGATCTACCCATTTTACTTATTTCTGGAAAAGATGATGCGATAGGTAATTATGGCAAAGGGATTAGACATTTAGGGAAATTATATAAAAAAGGTAATATTCAACATATCACAGTACATTTATACAAAAATAAAAGACATGAAGTCTTATTTGAAAAAGATGCGACGACTACATGGCAACATATGTACGATTGGATAGAAAGACAAATTTTAAAAAAATATAACAGAGCAGATAAAGCATAGAGAGAGTTGATATAAGTGCAGAGCGATAAACCATTCATAATTGCATTAGTTGGTCCAACAGCTGTTGGTAAAACAGAATTAAGCATTGAATTGGCTAAAAAATTTAATGGTGAAATAATTAGCGGAGATTCCATGCAAGTATATAAATACATGGATATTGGAACAGCAAAAATAAAACAAGAAGAGATGGCTGATATACCTCATCATATGATAGATATTTTGGAACCTGATGAAACTTTTTCTGCATATGATTTTAAAAATAGAGCTCAAAATTTAATTAATGAAATCACGGATAGAAATCATGTGCCTATCATAGTTGGTGGCACAGGCTTGTATATCCAATCATTAATCTATAATTATGCCTTCGAGGATGAAACGATATCTGAAGCACAACAAATTAAAGTCGATCATGCGCTAAAAGAAATAGATTCATTAACAAATGAAGCAATGCATGACTATTTAGCATCTATAGATAAAATTTCAGCTGATAATATACATCCAAATAACCGAAAAAGAGTTCGAAGAGCTATTGAATATTATTTAAAAACAAAAAAACTTTTAAGTTCACGCAAGAAAAACCAACAATATACAGAAAATTATGATACATTATTAATAGGGATAGAAATGTCACGCGAAACTTTATATCAAAGAATTAATAAACGTGTAGATATAATGTTGGAACGCGGATTACTAAATGAAGTGAAACAACTCGTTGAAGATGGTTTTGAAACTTGTCAAAGTATGCAAGCTATCGGATATAAAGAGATGTTACCTGTAATTAAAAATGAGGCTAGTCTAGCCGAAGCAACAAATAAATTGAAAAAGCATTCTAGAAATTATGCTAAAAGACAAATGACTTGGTTCAAAAACAAACTCGACGTAGTATGGTTAGATAGAGAGAAAATGTCACTTTCATTGATGTTAGATGAAGTTTCAGTCCAAATAAAGAAAAGGAGAACATAACATGAATACAACAGAAAACATCCAAGATAAATTCCTAGGACAATTTAAGGCTGATCAAACGAAAGTTATCGTATTTTTAGTAAACGGTTTTCAAATGAAGGGCATTATTGAAGATTATGATGACAATTTAGTTTGTTTATTAACACAAGGAAAGCAACATCTTATTTATAAACATGCTATCAGTACATTCACGCTTGATGATGCAGTAGAAGAAGTATAATATTAAAAAACAATTTATTTTGCATACTTTAAATGAAAAAGCTACACTTTGATATAAATTATCAAGTGTAGCTTTCTTATTATTTATAATAGTGCTTCAATATCTGCTTCAATTTGACCTGGTTTTTTTTGTGGTGCGTAACGATTGGTTACTTTACCTTCTCTATCAATCAAAAATTTTGTGAAATTCCATTTGATTTTTTCATTGAAAAATCCATTTTGTTGTTCTGTTAGGAATTGATATAATGGGTGTTGATTTTCTCCTTTGACATCAATCTTTTCATGCATTGGAAAAGATACGCCATAATTGATTTTACAGTTTTGAGTCGCTTCTTCACCAGTACCTGGCTCTTGACCTCCAAATTGATTACATGGAAAACCTAGTACAACAAATCCTTGGTCTTTATAGTTGTCGTATAAATGTTGTAATCCTTCAAATTGTGGTGTGAAACCACATTCACTAGCAGTATTAACAATTAGCAATACTTTGTTTTTATATTCTTCTAATTTGTATGTTTCACCATTTGATTTTTGAACTTCTATATCGTATATAGTCATATAGCGTCACCTCTTATTAATAATTTAACATAATTTGAGAAGATAGTCTTTATATAAACACTATGATAAAATAGCAAAGAAAACTTTGAAAGAGGTGCATGTTATGAGCCAACAAACACATACGACTAAAAAGGAATTAGAATCAGCAATTTTAGTTGGAGTACAAGCTCAAACCGATGAAGTGTTTGATTTTGAATCAACAATGGAAGAATTAGCTTCATTGTCTGAAACATGCCAATTAAATGTACAAGCTGAATTTACTCAGAACAGACAACATTTTGATAATAAATATTACGTTGGAAAAGGTAAGTTAGAAGAAATTAAAGCATACGTAGAAATGAACGAAATAGATGTAGTAGTTGCTAATGATGAATTGACAACGGCACAGTCAAAAACATTAAATGGTAATTTGAATGTTAAAATTATCGACAGAACGCAACTGATTTTAGAAATTTTTGCACTTCGAGCACGAAGTAAAGAAGGTAAGTTACAAGTAGAATTAGCGCAATTAGATTATTTATTACCAAGACTCCAAGGTCATGGGCGTAGTTTATCAAGATTAGGTGGAGGCATTGGAACGAGAGGTCCTGGTGAAACTAAATTAGAAATGGACCGTCGTCATATTAGAACACGCATGAATGAAATAAAACATCAATTAGAAACAGTGGTTGAACATCGTGAGCGTTATCGTAATAAACGTGAACAAAATAATGTGTTTCAAGTAGCACTAATTGGTTATACAAACGCTGGTAAATCATCTTGGTTTAATGCATTAGCTAATGAAGCTACCTATGAGAAGAATTTACTTTTTGCTACTTTAGATCCTAAGACAAGACAAATTCAAATTAATGATGGATTTAATTTAATCATATCTGATACGGTTGGTTTTATTCAAAAACTACCAACTACACTTATCGCTGCGTTTAAATCTACATTAGAAGAAGCGAAAGGTGCAGATTTGTTGTTACATGTCGTAGATGCGAGTCATCCTGAATATCGTGTTCAGTATGATACAGTTAATCAAATTATAGGTGATTTAGAAATGGGGCATATTCCACAAGCTATTATTTTTAATAAAAAAGATTTACATGAAGGTACTGCCCCTACTACTAATTTACCATCAATATTTGTTTCAAGTAAAAATGAAGCAGATGAAGAAAAAGTGAAACAATTACTTATTGAGCAAGTAAAATCTGCTTTGACTACTTATGAAGAAAATGTACCAAGTGCTGATGCCGATAGATTATATTTTTTAAAACAGCATACACTTGTCACTGAAATCAAATTTAATGAAACAGATGCAACATATACCGTAAAAGGTTTTAAAAAAGAATAGGAAGAAGAATTACGATGAAAAATACGAAGCAATTAATAGCAGAAACAGAAGCAAAACTAGAACCATATTTTAAAAAAATAGAAGAAATCGCTTATATCAATCAAGAAAAAGTGTTAGATGCATTCCATGCTGTTAAAGTAGCTGAAAGTGACTTACTGGGGACAACGGGTTATGGTTATGATGATATAGGTCGGGATCATTTAGAAGCGGTTTATGCACATGCATTTAAGGCAGAAGATGCATTAGTACGTCCCCAAATTATTTCTGGCACGCATGCGATCACGATTGCATTACAAAGTACTTTGAAATATGGGGATGAGTTATTGTATATCACTGGAGATCCTTACGATACGTTATTAGAAGTGATAGGTATTAATGGTAATGGTATAGAAAGTTTAAAAGAACACGGAATACTATATAATAAGGTTGACTTAAAGCATGGTGAAATTGATATTGATAAGGTATTGTCTAAAATATCATCGCAAACTAAGGTTATTGCTATTCAGCGTTCGAAAGGTTATGATCAACGACCATCCATAGATTTAACAAACATAGAAAGCGCGATTCAAAAAATAAAAGCCAAATACCCTGAAATCATAATTTTTGTAGATAATTGTTATGGTGAATTTGTTGAAGAACGGGAACCTATAGAATGTGGTGCTGATTTAATGGCAGGTTCATTAATTAAAAACCCAGGTGGAGGTTTAGCTAAAATTGGTGGTTATATCGTAGGTAATGAAACATTGGTAGAAAGATGTGGATACCGTTTAACCGCGCCAGGAATTGGTAAAGAAGCCGGTGCCTCTCTATATTCATTGCAAGAAATGTATCAAGGCTTCTTCTTAGCGCCTCATGTGGTTAGTCAAAGTTTGAAAGGTGCATTATTTACGAGTTTATTATTAGAAAAAATGAATATGCACACTTCACCAAGATTTGATGTGCCTAGAACAGATTTGATTCAAACGGTCACTTTTGATACGAAGGAACAGATGATTCAATTTTGTCAAAGTATTCAAGCAGCTTCCCCGATTAACGCACATTTTAGTCCTGAACCATCTTATATGCCAGGTTATGAAGATGATGTTATTATGGCTGCGGGTACTTTTATTCAAGGTTCTTCAATTGAATTATCAGCGGATGGTCCAATTAGACCCCCATATGAAGCATATATACAAGGCGGCTTAACGTATGAACACATTAAGTTAGCAGTAACAAGAGCTGTTGAAAAGTTATTTTAATAACCTGAAAGAGATGCCACATTGAATTGCATTTATTGCTATGTTAAATAGCAAATTGTAATGTATATGTGGCTTTTTTAATTAAATTAAAAAAATTTCGGAAAATTCAGCGATTAAATTGAATAAAACTGTTATAAAGTCAGTAAGATCAATGGTTTGAAGTATATGTTAGAAAACCTGACATATTTTTGAATTACTTTAGTAATTATGCTAAATTAAATACAAGTTCAAAAATAGAGGTGATTGGATTGGAGTCAAAAGATACGATACGACGAAGCATGCCGGTCTTCTCTATGAGTGTTGTTACGAAATTAAGTGAATTAACTGCTAGACAAGTTCGCTATTATGAGACACATGAACTGATTAAACCACATAGATCAGAAGGAAATAAACGACTTTTTTCGTTAAACGATTTGGAACGCCTTTTAGAGATAAAAAGATTAATAGAAAAAGGTTTTAATTTAAAAGGTATTAAACAGATTTTAAATGACGAACAAGAACACCTTTCTGATGTTGAACAAGAAACGAGAAAACAAATGATTGTTGATGCTACACAGAAACCACAACGAGAAGCGATTCCGATAAATCGTGGAGATTTATCTCGATTTATCAAATAAAATTAATGGGGGACATTTATAATGGCAAAACGTACATTTACAAAGGAAGACATACACAAGTTCGCTAAGGAAGAAAATGTCAGATACCTACGTTTACAATTTACTGATATTTTAGGTGTAATTAAAAACGTGGAAGTACCAGTAAGCCAATTAGAAAAAGTTTTAGATAACGAAATGATGTTTGACGGATCTTCAATTGAAGGTTTCGTACGTATTGAAGAATCAGACATGTATTTATATCCAGATTTAGATACATGGGTTATTTTCCCATGGACAGCCGGTCAAGGTAAAGTAGCTCGTCTTATCTGTGATGTTTATAAAACAGATGGCACACCATTTGAAGGTGACCCACGCGCAAACTTAAAACGTGTGTTAAAAAACATGCAAGATTTAGGATTTAGTGAACTTAATTTAGGGCCAGAACCTGAATTCTTCTTGTTTAAATTAGATGAAAAAGGTGAACCAACATTAGAATTAAATGATAATGGTGGTTACTTTGACCTTGCACCAACAGATTTAGGTGAAAATTGTCGTCGCGATATTGTTTTAGAATTAGAGGATATGGGCTTTGATATTGAAGCAAGTCACCACGAAGTGGCACCGGGCCAACATGAAATTGATTTTAAATATGCAGATGCTATCACTGCTTGTGATAATATCCAGACATTTAAATTAGTTGTTAAAACAATCGCACGTCAACACAATCTTCATGCAACATTTATGCCTAAACCATTATTTGGTGTGAACGGAAGCGGCATGCACTTCAATATGTCACTTTTCAAAGGTAAAGAAAATGCCTTTTACGATCCAGAGGGCGATATGGAAATGACTAAAGATGCTTATCATTTTATCGCGGGGATTCTGAAAAATGCACGTGGTTTAACTGGTGTATGTAACCCATTAGTTAATTCTTATAAACGTTTAGTTCCAGGTTATGAAGCGCCATGCTATATTGCTTGGAGTGGTAAAAACCGTTCACCATTAATCCGTGTACCAACTTCACGTGGTTTATCAACGCGTGTAGAAGTTCGTTCAGTAGATCCAGCAGCCAATCCTTACTTAGCATTAGCAGCTATCTTACAAGCGGGCTTAGACGGTATTGAAAATAAATTAGAAGTACCAGAACCAGTAAATCAAAATATATATGAAATGAATCGTGAAGAACGTGAAGCCGTTGGTATTCAAGATTTACCATCAACATTATATACAGCTATTAAAGCAATGAAAGATAATGATTCTATTAAAGAAGCTTTAGGTAATCACATTTATAATCAATTTATAAACTCTAAATCTATTGAATGGGATTACTATAGAACTCAAGTTTCTGAATGGGAAAGAGAACAATACTTAAAACAATACTAGGTGCTAAGCAAAAGGGGCAAACACTAGGTATATAAGCAATTCGGGTCACTTATTCGTAAGTGATTCGGGTTGCTTTTTTTGCACCCACTCGTATTTATAAGTGCCTTTTGGGTGAAAATCAGGGATGATTCAGCCTATTTTTAACTATTAGAAAGTGAAAAAGTTATGTAAAATTTGTATGAAGTGATATAATTTTTGAAAATAAGATTAGATTTTTTAATATAGTGTATTATATTTATAGGTTTTTAAGTTAAAGTAAAAATAACGTTTAGTCTTATTGAAATGATTTAAACTAATTAAAAAGGGGTTGGAGTTAAATGCAAGAAGTAAAATTAAGTACGTTAAAAGCGGGTTCCTTAAAAGAATTAGAAAGTAGCATAAATGCATATTTAAAAGATGAAGAAGTAGCGAATTATCAATTACTCAATTCAACTGTTCGTGAAATAGAAGAGCGTGCTTTTTCAGCAAATGAAGAAGAATTTCATGCTATATTAACATTTATAAAAGAAGTAGAATAAGAACAAACGTTATTGATTGTAATGATTACTAAGTTTTAGGGAATTACAAAATACACAATATGAGGTTGAGACTATTATCACGTCTCAACCTTTTTCTAATGAAAATTGATTTGTGAATGAAAGGTAGAATGTAATGAAGTATTTAAAAGTACAGATGACAAGAGAAAATTTAGAAAGTATTCCACAGTATGAATTACCTGTTGGATATAAAATTCGTAACTTTAAAATAGGAGAAGAAGTAAAATGGGCAAATTTGGAAATGAAAGTTAATGAATTTGATACTACTGATCAAGCATTGACACATTTCAACACTGAATTTGGACCGTATATTAATGAAATGGAACAAAGATGTTTGTTTCTTGAGAATCCCGAAGGAGAAGTTATTGGTACCGCAACTGCTTGGTATGGACATTTAACAAAAGATAGCAAAACATCTGGACGAATCCATTGGGTTGCGATTATTCCGGAGTATCAAGGTAAGCAATTATCTGATAAAGTCCGTATAATTGT
>NZ_JAESJQ010000006.1:35424-62958 GCF_017891615.1 Staphylococcus sp. GDY8P198P | reverse complement strand
GGATCAAACTCTCCATAAAAAATATGATGTTTGATTAGCTCATAAAATACTAATTTGTGTTATTAATAACACGTTGTTTTGATTCAACATTTAATGTTGAAGTCGGAATTAACGTTGACATATTGCAATTCAGTTTTCAATGTTCATTTGTTTCAATCACAAGAATTAATTCTACAGGTTTTAACTTTGAAAGTCAAGAACTTTTTAAAATTAATTTGAAAGCTTGTTTTGAAATATCATTATGTGTGTCGTTTTGTTTCGTCCGACAAGTAAATACTATACACGCTTAAAACGCTTTGAACAACAGTAAAATTTACACTTTTCTTCATGATCAAATGTGATCTTTCTTCATTTTACATACTTTTTATTTCCAATGGTTCGTATCGTTCGTTTTTATCTTCATCTCGTGATTTTTGACATTGATAAATAGTTTGAATAACTCTATAAAACAAACTTTACTGTTTATTAAATTTCTTTTCAAAAATTTAAAGCTACCTTAAAAAAAAGGTAGCTTGGTTTCATTTTATTTATAATTGAACACTTATTACATCTCTGTTCTGCCCATAATCGCTTTTGATAATGTCACTTCATCCGCGTATTCTAAATCTCCACCAACAGAAAGTCCTTGCGCTAATCGAGTTACTGTTAAACCTATTGGTTTAACTAGTCTCGATATATACATCGCCGTTGACTCGCCTTCCAAATTAGGGTTCATTGCTAAGATGAGCTCTTTTACTTCATCATTTTTCAAGCGATTGATTAAACTTGGAATATTAATATCTTCTGGTCCTATGCCATCCATCGGAGATATAGAACCATGTAATACATGGTACAAGCCTTTATATTCACGCATTTTTTCCATAGCGATAACATCTTTATCGTCCTCAACCACACAAATAATTGAACGATCTCTCTGTTTATCTTGGCAAATATAGCATGGATCTTGCTCAGTAATATGCCCACACTCACTACAATAGGTAAGTTCTCGTTTTACATCTACTAAAGCTTTAGCAAATTGAACGACATCGTCTTCTTTCATATCTAATACATGAAACGCCAGACGTTGAGCTGTCTTCGGCCCAATGCCTGGCAGTTTCATGAAACTGTCGATAAGTTTGGATATTGGTTCTGGATAGTGCATACAATCACATTCCAGGGATATTTAAGCCTTGTGTATGCTTACCTAAACGTTCTTGAGTAAGTTCATCAGCTTTATTCATCGCTTCGTTAGTAGCAGCAATAACTAAGTCTTGTAACATTTCAATGTCATCTGGATCAACTGCTTCTTCTTTGATTTCTACATCGAGAACTTCTTTATGACCTGATACTGTGACAGTTACCATGCCACCACCAGCTGTACCTTGTACTTTTTCTTCTTTTAATTTTTCTTGTTCTTCATTCATTTTCTTTTGCATTTTCTGCATTTGTTTCATCATTTGTTGCATATTTCCGCCACCGCGCATATATTTATCCTCCTTAAAAACTTCAATCTCATCTGATTGTAATTCATCTTTTGTCTCATTATACATGCCTTTTAATTCATTGTCATGTATCACTCTTCATCAATTACATTTACTGTGTTTTCTCCAAATAGGTCTTTAGCCTTTTGAACGACGTCGACTTCTTCAGGAGACGCTGTTGTCGCTGTTCTGTTTTCTTCCGCACTCGTACTTTGTTTGCGGTTTTGAAGATATTCTGTTCTTACTCTCATCCACTGATCTGCTGGCACGCCCACTACTTTAACTGTTTTATCTATAATATTACATACTACGTTCTCAATATTCTCTCTTTTTTCATCATCTTTATTTACAATCTCACAGTGTATTTCTTCTTCGAATTTAATCAGTACATGTGTTTCACTAGCTGCCACTGGTTCTGAATTTTGAAGTAAGCTTACTAATGATTTCATATCATTACTTTTAGCGTGATCTATAACCTCTTGCCAGTGGTCTTTAAGCTGTTTAATATCTTCTTTGTTAGCTTTATCTAATACTTTGGCAATTTGTTGCATTGAAAACGCATTTTTCGATTGCGTGCCTTTACTAGCTGTTTTTTTAGCTTGCGGTTTTGCATTATTAGTTACGACACCTTGTGATTTTAATGTTTTCAGTTCATTTTCTAACTGTTCCATTCGCTGTAACAATACTTCATTATTAGGTTCACTGGCTACGCTCGTTGTAGCAACAGTTTGCACATTTTCTGATTCGCCTTTAATCATTTCTGCTATTTTAACTAATAATACTTCAAAATGCACACTTTGATTGACACTAAATCTGATTGAAACAAGCGTATCATTAATCACATCAATCATTTTATACAAAGTTTCTAAGTCAAAATGCATCAGTGCATCATATTCAGATTCTATATTAGATGTCTTATTCATAATGGTATCTCTCACAAAATAAATCATATCATTAATCAGACGATTTACTTCTTTACCTTGTGCAATAAATTGGTGATAAGTTGAAAATGCAGTTTTTACATCTCCTTCAACTATCTCTTTTAGTAAATCATTCAATGCTTGAGCATCTACGCTACCAGTTACATTCAACGCGTCTTGCAATGTAAGATGATCATCACCAAAAGCAATTGCTTGGTCCATGATACTTAACGCGTCTCGCATACCACCTTCAGATGCTTTGGCAATAAAATCTAAGGCAGCATTATCATATTCTATATCTTGAGCGTCTGCTACGAATTGCAAACGTTCTACAATTTCATCGTGACTAATTGCTTTGAAATCAAATCTTTGCGCTCTTGAAATAATTGTCGGAGGTATTTTATGTGGTTCTGTAGTCGCCAATATAAAAATTGCATGTGCTGGTGGTTCTTCTAAAGTTTTCAACAATGCATTGAAAGCACCTGTTGTTAACATATGAACTTCATCTATAATGTATACTTTGAATTTTGATTCACTTGGTGCGTATTTAACTTTATCTCTGATATTTCTAATTTCATCCACACCATTATTACTAGCAGCATCTATTTCAATCACATCTGAATTCGTTCCTCGCGTAATCCCTGTACAAATAGCACATTCATTACAAGGTTCTCCATTGGAACGTTCGAGACAATTAATAGCTTTCGCGAATACTTTTGCGATACTTGTTTTGCCTGTCCCTCTCGGCCCGCTAAAAATATACGCATGTGATTGTTTGCCTTTTGAAATTGCATTGCGCAATGTTTTAGTTACATGTTCCTGGCCTACTACATCTTCAAAACTCTGTGGCCGGAACATTCTATATAAAGCTTGATAATTCACCTTCACACCTCCAATTACATTCAACAACTATTATATCACTGTGCTTTATATTTTGAATATTAATTAAATGCCTCTGGATAAACTACATTACCATTTGGTTGCTCTGCAAGTTGTTCCCACAAGAATTTAACCATAAAATATTTCGATGGTACATCAAACGGGCTATAAATTTGATAGTGGCTTGCCTCTTCATAACCTAACATACCATAATATTCAGGATCTCCAAGTACAATAATAGTCGTATAATCTTGCGCTTTTGCGCGTTCTTCCACAGCTTGAACAAGCGCTTTACCTATACCTTTACTTCTATATTCTGGCAATACAGATAAAGGTGCTAACGCTAACGCCATATAGCGTGTTTCATCGTTAATAATCTCTATTTCTGAAAGCATTGCATGGCCAATGACATCACCTTCATCTGTCTTCGCAACAACTTCCAATTCGGAATTATATTCTGTAGATGCTCTAATTTTCAAAACTAAATCTTGTTCATCATGGTTGGACTCTGCGACGTTTTCAAAAGCAGTTTTTATTTCGTCTAAACTTGCGTCATAGTCATTTTCAGTTAATGTACTTAAATAAATTTGCATATGTCGTTCCTCCAAATTCACTAAATTCAATTTTGGGCAGTTACAATCAGAATGCTATCGTTACAGTTCAATCAATTAAATTAATGTATCGCTATTATTTTAATATAAAAAAAGAGTGACTGCTATCAAAAGATAAGTCACTCATAATATATGGTTAATTGTATTTATTTTAAAAATTAAAACCGTGCACCTTCGCTTCGAATACGTATCATAAACGTAACCAAAGTCGACAGCTAAATCTCGGCAATCCTACGGCACATACGATGATCCACTTAATGCTGCTTCCGTCAGGACCTGACATGGTTCATGGGTTCATATTGCATAGGACCGAAATCTTCAAACACTACGTGCTTTGGGCAGACTTCACAAAAACGTAGCCTTAGCGAAGGAATTAAGTCTCGCATAAGCGGATTTCGAGTACAGGGAACCGCTACCTCCCCACCTAGCACGGCAAGATATATCATACTATAAGGTAATGACTGATTGCAAGTCATACAATTCATTATTTTATAACTTATTTCATTAAATTTTGTGACGTCTCGAAAAATCATTAAACTTAAACTCCGTGGCTAAATGTTTGGAAATGTTATATTGAAATTTTGTCGTATCCTTTAAATGGACGATACCTCGAACCGTTGCAGTGTATGGTGGTGTTACATCTCCAAATATTTCACATTCTAAATTACCAAATGCTTCAAAGGTGATAGATTTATTAGAGTAGCTAATTTCTAACTTCAGCGTTTGTTCTATATAATGATACAGCGAATCTTTAGCAATGTTCATTGTTATATCAGGAACAATTTTTTCTACTAAATAATCTTCATCAATAATTTTTACGCGACGATCAATTTTTCGCGTTCGGATAATGTGCCACAATGTTTCACTCTGGCGCAAGCCCAAAGCGTTTTTTACTTCCGGTACTTCGCTGGCAGGTATGCGTTCTAATAATCTAACTTCAGTCTCATGACTCAGACCTAATCCTTGTTGAACTTCCCTGAAACTCGTTAAATTCGCAAATGGGAATTCTGTAACACCTTGATAGATTACAACTGATCCTTTACCTTTAATTTTCTGAATCATACCGTCTCTAACAAGTAGATTAAGCGCTTTGCGCACGGTTTCACGAGAGGCATTGTAGTCGAATACCAATTCGTTTTCTGATGGCAATTGAGCACCATATGGTAGCTTTGATTCGATGATATCTGTGCGTAAATTTTCATAAATCGCAATAAATTTTTTCTGTTTCATGTGATTTCACTCACTGCCTTTTAATTTAAATTATTGTCTAACTACGATGGCACCAAATCCGTCTATTAAACCATTTACAATCGAGCCATTTTGTAACATTACTTCTCCTTCAACTTTTAAGTCTTGTGGTATTTCAACTTTTTCTTTTGAAAAGTTAGCAATCACTAACCATGTTTCATCCTTATAATGACGCTTATAAACAAATAATTCATCGTGGTCCATGTAAAGTGGCTCAATATTCCCATAAGTTATAATATCATGTTCGTGACGTAGCTTTATCAATTTTCTATATGTTTGCAAAATGGATTGATCGTCTTCTATGGCTGCTTCAACATTGATTTCCTTATAGTTGTTAGGAATATCAATCCAAGGTGTGCCTGAAGTAAAACCTGCATTTTCACCGCTTGTCCACTGTACAGGTGTACGAGAGTTATCACGAGATTTTTGTCCTAATATCGTTAAAATCTCTGTTTCTGGATAACCTTCAGCTTTTAACTTTTTATATGCATTTAGAGATTCTATATCTCTATACTGGTCGATATCATTGAAGTGAGGGTCTGTCATACCAATTTCTTCACCTTGGTAAATATATGGTGTGCCTTGAAGCATGTGCAAAGCGATGGCTAGCATTTTAGCACTACTTTGACGTAAAACCTCCGTCGAATCATCACCGAATCGTGTTACTACACGTGGTTGATCATGATTACACCAAAAAATAGCATTCCATCCGCCACCGTTATAAATACCTATTTGCCATTCCATTAATATTTCTTTTAATTTATGAAAGTCTAACTTTGCGTTTGTCCACTTTTCTCCATTAATATAATCTACTTTTAAATGATGAAAATTAAACACACTACTTAGTTCTTGACGTTCGGGATCCGTATATTGAATACAATTTTCAATCGTTGTCGAAGACATTTCGCCCACTGTCATCATATCTTTAACTCCAAATGTCTGTTGATTCATTTCGTGTAAGTATTCATGCACACGTGGTCCATCAGTGTAAAATTCTTTTCCTATCTTTTCTGAATTTTTAAATTCACCTTTTGATATTAAATTAATTACATCGAATCTAAAACCGTCTACACCAAAATCAATCCAATAATTAATCACTTTATAGAGTTCACGACGCACTTCAGGGTTATCCCAATTCAAATCTGCCTGTGTTACGTCAAATAAGTGAAGATAATATTCATCTGTTTTGTCATCGTATTTCCAAGCATTACCACCAAACTTTGATTCCCAATTTGTCGGTGGTTGATTATCTGCTGACCTCCTAAAGAAATAGTAGTCTCTATATGGGTTGCTTTTATCTGAATATGCTTGTTTAAACCATTCATGTTCTGTAGATGTATGATTAATGACGATATCCATCATTATTTTTAAATCACGTTGATGTGCTTCAGCAATCAATGTTTTTAAATCTTCAATCGTGCCAAATTGTTCATTCACTTTATAATAATCGCTAATGTCATAACCATTATCATTCATAGGTGATTCATAAATAGGTGTTAACCAAATATAATCCACACCTAGATATTGTAGATAGTCTAACTTTTCAATTATGCCATTTAAATCACCTTCACCATTACCCGTCGTATCATTGAATGACTTAGGATAAATTTGATAAACTACCGATTTTCTCCAATCATTGACTACCATATTATTACCACCTTATCTTTGTATTTTAAATTAAGAAACTCGCTAATCAAACTTAGCGAGTTTAGTTGTACTTATCTATTCGAATTAACTATTCTTCTACTATTTCTTTTGCTTCTTCTTTACTGAACTTCGAGAAGATAACAGTTAATATCGCTGGTACTACCATTGCTAGAACGGTACCTATTCCGTAAATTAACCAAAAATCTTTTTTAATAGAAATGATGGCTGGCACACCGCCAACGCCAACATTACCTAAGACACCAATTGCACCTATGATAGCGCCTATAACACCCGAAGTTAAAATCGCTGCAACAAAAGGATATTTCAACGGTAAGTTTACACCAAACAATGCTGGTTCAGTAACCCCTAAGAATCCTGATACACCAGAAGTCATTGCCAAGCCTTGTTCTTTGGCCATTTTGCGTCGTTTATAGACGAACCATGCACCAAATGCAGCTGAACCTTGACAGATATTTGAAATTGCTAAGATTGGCCACAAGTACGTCCCTTCAAGACTGCTTCCCATCAGTTGGAAATCAACCGCTAAGAACATATGGTGTAAGCCTGTAATAACTAGAGGTGCGTAAAAGAAACCATAAATTGCGCCACCTAACCAGCCGATATGTTCAAAGACAAATGTCACACCATTTGTAATCCCTGTTCCTAACCATAAGGCAATTGGACCTATAACGATAAACGCTAAGAAACCAGTGATTAATAAGGCAACTGGACCAACGACTAACATTTTGATTGAATCATGCACATATTTACTTAAGAACTTTTCAATTTGTGCTAATACATATGATGCTAATAAGATTGGTAATACTTGACCTTGATAGTTCAGTTGTTTAATTTCTAAACCAAAGATATGCCATGCTGGAATATTACCTTTCCCAATATCATATTGTGAAGCGAGTTGTGGGTTCATTAAAATTAGACCTAATACCAAACCGAGTATTTGACTCCCACCAAACACACGCATACTACTCCAACCAATTAAAGCTGGCAAGAAAATAAAGGCAGTGTTTGCAATAACATTAATAATATCTGCAAAGTCCCCTAATTGTGGATATTGTGCCACCAATGCTTGCTTCCCAAACAAGTCTTCCATTGTTAATACATTATAAATCCCTAATAGTAAACCAGCAGTTACGATAGCCGGTAAAATTGGTATAAAGATATCTCCCAATAACTTAACCAATCTTTGTATAGGATTCCCTTTTTTAGCTGCCGCTGCTTTCGCATCATCTTTAGAGGCACTTTCAGCCCCGGTTTCCTCAATAAATTGTTTATAAACTTCATCTACAGTACCTGGTCCAATAACAATTTGATATTGATTATCAGCTTTGAATTGTCCCTTAACTAAATCATTGTTACTCAGTCGATCTTTATCGACCTTATCATCATCTTTCAAAACAAGTCGCAAACGCGTCACACAGTGTGTTGCTGTGTCCAAGTTTTCTCTGCCCCCAATAGCTTCGACTATATCTTGAACATCTTTCTTTTTAACAGCCATGATGATTCACTCCCTTAAACTTTAATATTATCCAGATTATAACTTGTATAGACAAGTTTTGTAAAGGCTTTCACTCAGTTTCTTAAAAAAGGTCATCAAGTAGACATTAATTTCCTATCTCTACTTGATGACCTTCTTCAATAAAAATATATATTATTTTGTGTTTGGCGTAATCACAGCAATAAGTTTAATGATAAATGCCACAAACAATAACAAAAACTATGTAAAGCACTCGTCTTTTTTCTATCATTGATCGTAAACAACAAAAAAAGACAAACACTTTATATTAAATAAACGTTTGCCTACTATATTATTTATTAGTCTTGGTATTTAATGATAATGGCGGAGGAAGAGGGATTCGAACCCCCGCGGGCCGTTAAGCCCCTGTCGGTTTTCAAGACCGATCCCTTCAGCCGGACTTGGGTATTCCTCCAAATGAACACAATAATTATAATATTATAGCCCATTAAAAAAGTCAATTATAATTAAAATGTTACACCAATGTTTTTTCAGTTAGGTATTCGTCAACAGCATTAGCGACTGCTCTACCTTCTTGAATTGCCCAAACAACAAGACTTTGACCTCTTCTTGCGTCGCCTGCCGCAAAAATATTTGATTGATTCGTTTTGAAATTTTTGTTATCTGCGACAATTTTATTTCTCTCAGTTTGTATATTAAACGCATGTGGCACAGTGGTTTCAGTACCAATAAATCCTATTGATAACAATACCAAGTCAGCTGGCCAATGACGTTCTGTACCATCGACAACAACCATACCATCCTCTGTTTCTTCAAGTATTTGTGTATAAACACCTGTTACATTACCAATACGATCAACTTCGTAACGCATTGTTTGAACACCATATGCACGTGGTTCAAAACCAAAACGCGCCTCATATTCATTATGAGCATAATCCATTTTGAATACAGGCATGGCTAATGGCCAATACGTATTTTCGTCAAATTCGATAGCTTCAGGTTGTTTTGTGTATTTGTTAAATTGAACGATAGATTTACATTTTTCTCTCAGTGCAGTCGCTACACAGTCTGCACCTGTGTCACCAGCACCAATGACAATTACGTTTTTCCCTTCTGCAGATATTGACGGCTTTTCAATTTCACCATTTAAATACTCGCCCTGTTCTGTTAAGTAATCCATAGCAAAGTGAATACCCATGCCCATTCGACCTTCTAATGGTAAATCACGTGCGTTTTGCGAACCTGTACAAATAATAATGGCATCGAATTGTTCCTCTAAACTTTCTTTACTGACATCTATCCCTATTTCCGTATCAGTGATAAAGGTGATACCAGATTGTTCCATTAGTTTGATTCTACGTCGCACTACGTCTTTATCTAATTTCATATTAGGTATACCATACATTAATAATCCACCTGCTTCATGTGCACGTTCATATACAGTTATGCGATAACCTAATTTGTTTAATTCATCTGCAGCCGTTAAACCAGCTGGGCCGCTTCCTACTATAGCTACTGATGCTGCTTTACGCTCATTGGGAATCGTTGGTTTAACCCAGCCATTTTCAAAAGCTTCATCAATAATAGTACGTTCAATACCTTTAATCGCAACAGATTCTCTATTTATCTTCATCACACACGATTGTTCACACGGAGCCGGACATACACGTCCAGTAAATTCCGGGAAGTTATTCGTTTCATTCAAGCGTTTATATGCCGTTTCGAAGTCTTTTTGGTACACTAAATCATTCCATTCTGGAATATAGTTCCCAATGGGACAACCAATTGTTTCTCTACCATATGGTTCACCTGTTTGACAAAAAGGTGTGCCACAATCCATGCATCTCGCACCTTGTTCCGAGGCTTCTTCTTTTGTAAACCTTTGCTGAAAGGGTGCGTGTCCTTTCAAACGTTCTACTAAAGACAATTCATGCAAAGGTTGTTTATCATAATTCATAAATCCTTTGAATTCTCCCATACTTAGTCCCCCTTCAAATTAATACACAGCCGTTAATTGTTGCGCTGGTTCTAGATGTGTTCTCTTGTCATTAAAAGCATTCAGTAACGCTTCATCTTGCTGGTTAGATTCACGCTTTTGTAATTCAATTTTTTGCATCATCAATTTATAATCTTTCGGAATGACTTTCACTACTTTATTAGCCATTTCTTCAAAATTATCTAATATATTTTTTGCTTTAGTACTATTTGTATAAAGTAAATGGGCTTCTAGCATCTCTCTCACAACATTTTTTTCTGCTGCAACAGTGATTTCGTCGAAGTCTAAACTGTCTAATTGATGTTCTTCTTTAAATTTTTCAATATCAGATGGGAAGATATAAGCAACACCACCACTCATGCCTTGACCAAAGTTCTTTCCGACATCTCCAAGCACAATGACGCGACCGCCTGTCATATACTCAAGACCATGATCACCAATACCTTCAACAACAACTTGTACACCACTATTTCTAATACAGAATCTTTCACCAGCTTTACCATTAATAAAAGCTTTACCATAAGACGCACCATAGAAACAGACATTACCAACTATGATTTCTGATTCTCGCTGTTGCGTCGGTGCCTTCACAATTACTTTACCGCCAGAAAGCCCTTTACCTACATAATCGTTAGCATCACCTGTGTGATGTACTGTTAATCCTTGAGGTATATAAGCAGCTAAACTTTGACCAGCATGACCTACTGTATTGACATTGATACTATCTTCAGGCAAACCTTCAGCACCGTAGATATCAGTAATCATACTACCAGTAATGACGCCCACATCTCGTTGCTCATTTTTCACTACATAATTGCCAGTAAATGACTTCTGTTGTTCAATTGCTACTTGAGCATCAGGTAATAGTTGTGTTAAATCGAATCCTTCATCAAGATGGTGATTTTGCGCTATTTTTTTATATCTTTCACCTTCGTGCTGATATAATAATGCTTCAACATTCATAGATGCAGCTTTAGGTCTTCGTTGAGATAAATTATCTTTTCGTTTTAATAAGTCTGTACGCCCCACCAAATCATCTACAGTGCGCAAACCAAGTTCGGCTAGTATCTCTCTTAATTCCTCAGCAACAAAATGCATAAAATTGACCACATGATCAGCTCTACCATTAAATAGTGCGCGTAAATCTTGATTTTGTGTAGCAATACCTACAGGGCATGTATCTTTATGGCAAACCCGCATCATTACACATCCAAGGACGACTAATGGCGCTGTTGCAAAACCAAATTCTTCCGCTCCTAATGCACATGCATATGCCACATCTTTACCTGTGAGTAATTTGCCGTCTGTTTCTACAATCACTCTCGATCTTAAATTATTCATCATAAGTGTTTGATGTGTCTCCGCTAATCCAATTTCCCAAGGTACACCTGCGTGTTGGATACTTGTTTTGGGAGAAGCACCCGTACCGCCATCATATCCACTAATCACAATTTTATCAGCATAAGCTTTAGCTACACCTGCTGCGATTGTACCGACGCCAGTTTTAGATACAAGCTTCACTGTGATATTTGCGTTTTTATTAGCATTTTTCAAATCATGAATTAATTGTGCTAGGTCTTCAATTGAATAAATATCATGATGTGGTGGTGGAGAAATCAAACCAATACCTGGTGTAGAGCCTCTGACTTCAGCAATCCATGGATAAACTTTAGAACCAGGAAGCTGACCGCCTTCCCCAGGTTTAGCACCCTGTGCTACCTTAATTTGTATTTCTTTAGCATGTTGTAAGTAATGACTCGTCACTCCAAATCTTCCAGAAGCAACTTGTTTGATTGCACTAGAACGATTACGACCTTCGTCATCCACTACAAATCGTTCAGGATTTTCTCCACCTTCACCACTATTACTTTTACCACCCATTTGATTCATTGCTTCAGCAAGTGTTTGATGGGCTTCTTCAGAAATAGAACCATAACTCATTGCACCTGTATTAAAACGTTTTACGATTTCACTCGTTGGTTCTACTTCATTGATATCAATTGAATCTTGGTTTTTAAATTCCATTAAGTGACGAATATGATCTGTACGTTGGTGATTGACTTCATTTGAAAACGTTTTGAACTGTTCATAATCATTTAAACGACACGCATGTTGTAGTAAGTGAATTGACGTCGGGTTAAATGCGTGATGTTGGCCTTGTTTACGCCATTGAAACGTACTACCAGATTCAAGGTACTCGCTCTCAGATGACTGTCTCGCTTTATTTTCTTTATCTATCAAGTTTATATCGATACCAGATAGTTTTGTTTGTGTCCCTGTAAAATACCGGTCAACAACTTCTTGTGACAAACCTACCGCTTCAAAAATTTGAGCCCCTTGGTAGCTTTGAACGGTAGAAATCCCCATTTTAGCCATAACTTTTATGACACCTTCTGATAATGTATCCGTATATGTTTGAACGTTTTCGGCAATATTTCCGTTTAAGCGTCCTTTCTCCACTAAGTTTTCTATTGTATGCTGCGCTAAATATGGTACGACTGCATTAGCACCATACCCTAATAAACACGCTACATGGTGCACCTCTCTCGTTTCACCAGAAAGTGCGATGATACTTGTACGCATGCGCAAACCTTCTCTAATTAATAATTGATGTACATGACTTACCGCAAGCAATATTGGCAATGCATAGCCTTGCGCTTCAACTAGTACTCGATCATCTAATACAATAATTTCATAGCCATCTTTTACGGATTGAATTGCTTGTTCCCCTAAATTGTCTAACGCCGTTTCTAAGTTTTCGTGATATAGCGTTGATAAATGCTTAACTTTGAACCTACTATCGTCAATCGCTTTTAATTGTGCCTCAGTTAACACCGGTCTTTTCAATTGAATTCTATTCAATACATCTTCGTTAGGTTTTAATAAATTACCTTCTGAACCTAAATAAGACAATTCACTTGTCACTATTTTTTCTCTATATGCATCAATCGGTGGATTAGTGACTTGTGCAAAAAGTTGTTTAAAATAATTGAATAACGATTCATCTTTTTCATTTAAAACAGCAATCGGAACATCATACCCCATAGCGCCAATTGGGTCTTTCTTACTTTCAATTAATTCTGTCATATATTTGTCGATTTCTTCATTCGTATAAACAAATTGCTTTTGTAATCTAGCTAAAGTTGCTTCATCCCAATTGGATGGGACCACTTTTACATTGTCTAAATCTAAGTCTACTTTAAATTGATTTAGCCAATTCTCATATGGTAATTCATCAGCGATACGTGATTTTAATTCATTATTATCAACTACTTTTTGCTGTTGAAAATCAACTAATAGTAATTTCCCTGGATTTAGTTGACCTTTAAAAGCAACTTGTTCCTCAGGTACATCTACAACACCCACTTCTGATGAAAAAACAATGTAATTATCTTTAGTGATTGTATAACGTCCTGGTCGCAAGCCATTTCTATCAGTTAGCGCGCCAATTTTTTCTCCATTACAAAATGAAATCATTGTTGGACCATCCCACGGTTCCATCAAGTAACTATAGTATTCATAAAAAGCACGAACGTTACTGTCATTCGCCGTATTATAAAGCCAAGGTTCTGGTATCATTAACATTGCTGCTCTCTCTGGTTCCATAGCTAAAGATAAAAATTCTAAAGCGTTGTCTACAATAGCTGAGTCACTACCGTCTTCATCAATAATTTCCTCTACTTTATGTTTGTCTTCACCAAAAATAGTTTCAATCAAATCATTTTGTCTTGCACGCATCCAATTAACGTTACCCTTAATAGTATTAATCTCTCCATTATGCATTAATAATCTATTAGGGTGTGCGCGCTTCCAGCTCGGAAATGTATTTGTACTAAAACGAGAATGCACGAGTCCTAGCTTTGATATATAGCGTTCATCATTTAAATCTTGAAAGAGCTTCTTAATTTGATCAGAACGCAACCATCCTTTATAGACGATTGTTTTATGAGATAAACTTGTGAAATATAAATCTACTTGCTGCTTTTTAGCATATAATTCAATTTGTTTACGTGCTAAAAATAACGCTTTTTCTATGTGAACATCATCATTTAATGCGATGAATACTTGTTGTATATATGGCATCGTTTGGGCTACATGTTCGGCAATGGCATTGACATCTACTGGCACATCTCTATAACCAATAACATTTAATCCTTCGCTTTCAAAATAACGATTGAACGTTGCTTCATGCTCTGAATTTTTTATCTTCACGTTCGAAAAAAACATACCTACTGCATAATGACCCTCTTTCGGTAATTCAAAATCTGTTTGTTTAGAAAAATAATCAAAAGGAATTTCTGTCATAATACCGGCACCATCACCTGTCATGCCATCTGCACCAATTCCTCCACGGTGATCTAACCTACGTAGCATTTCCAGTGATTTTTCAACGATATCGTGTGATCTCCCATTATTCATATTGGCATAAAATCCAATACCACATGCATCATGCTCTTCACGACTATCATATAATCCTAATTGCTTACCATATTCGAACATAACCCTCACCTCTTTTTCGAAAATTCTGAATATTAAATAAGTATAGTAAACTATATAGTAATACATTAATCTATTCAATATATAAAATAGATGATATTATTCTAATAATTCGAATAATATTAATATGTTGGGAATGATCATATGGAAATTAAACAATTGAAATATTTTATAGAAGTTGCAAAAAGAGAACATTTATCAGACGCTGCTCTAGAACTTAACATTGCTCAATCTGCTATAAGTAGGCAAATCACACTATTGGAAAAGGAATTACAAGTGACGTTGTTTAACAGAGAAGGGCGCAACATACACATTACTGAAGAAGGGCAACAATTATTTTCTGAAGCAACAAAGATTATCGAACAGCTTGATAACACAGTACGTTTATTTCATAACCAATCTGAAACAGAGCATTATATTATACGTGTTGGTTATGTTGAAAGTTATATAACACAGGCACTTACATTATTAATGCAATCCTTTGAAAACGAAAGCACATCCATCATTCAACCCATTTTAATGGAAGAAGAAGACATTTTTTCAGCTTTGCTCACAGATAAAATTGATATTGCTTTCACTGCTATGTCAGATGAACTCAAACAGCACCGTTCTTTAAAGGTAAGCCCTTTATTTGAAGAAACATTCCATGTCTATGCACCTAAAGATGATCCGATCACAATGGCTACGAATCCACCTTTAGTACAATTTTCGAATAAATCTATTTACGAATTATATCCATTACCAACCAAGATTAGACAAACATTAGTAAAAACAACCAAAACACCTATACAAACGATTACACATCCTCAACTGGCTGAATATATCTTAAGCAAAGGGCGTGGCTACATCGTCACACCTTCTTATCATTTGCTTTCAAAAAATCCGCAAAAATGGCGAGAAGTATCATTAGAACATACAGCATTGAAAAGAACCATTTGCCAAGTTGTTCGGCTAGACAATCGAAAACATGATTTACAATTTTTATTAGAAATTATCGATAAATTATTAAGTAGAAGCACGACTTATCATTAATCACATGCATAAAACTTTTGAATTCAAATCGCTAGGAGCGTATAATCGCATTGTCTATATAGGGAGGACTGAAACAAAACAATGCCTTTTAAAACGTTATTTAAACGCCCTTTTGATTGGGTCATCTTGATATTTATCATCTTATTTGTGGCTGTATTTATTTTCACATTTTTCAATGCCAGATTTTACGATACACCAATCGGCCAAATTACAAAGATCGAAAATAAATCTACATCACACATTACAGATGATAACCATAATAAAGATACTAAATACAATCAAACCCTAACACTTAAAATTTTGAACGGAAAATTCGAGGGACAAACGACGAAGATTCCTCATCATTACATAGCATCACAAGCTGATAGTGAAGCATTCTCAAAACATAACAAAGTTTTGTTACACATCGGCAAACATCTAGATGATGCTTATATCATAGAAAAGAAGCGAGATAGCCTCGTCGTTATGATAACTGGAATATTTTTATTAACTGTTTTACTAGTAGGACGTAAAATCGGTTTACAATCGATTCTTTCTTTAGTTTTCAATACAATCGTTGTGCTTTTAGCTATCTATTTACATAATAAATTTCCTGATTTAAATTTATTTGCACTTATGAGTATCGGCGTCATTTTTACTACGGTATTTACTTTGCTCTTAGTTACCGGTTGGCGATGGCGAACGTCAATTACGATAGCAAGCACACTATTAGGCACTTTTATTTGTGTTGGCGCCACCCAATTAGTGATTACGTTAACAGACGGTGCGGGCTTAAAATTTGAAACAATGAGTTTCTTAACTTTGCCTCCTAAGGATGTTTTCCTTGCTTCTGTTATGATTGGAACACTTGGTGCTGTCATGGATGTAGCTATCACAATAGCAAGTGGTATGGCAGAAATATTGCGCAGAACACCTAATATAAGTATGACTCGATGGGCGCTCGCAGGGCGTCATATTGGTCAAGATATTATGGGGACAATGACGAACATCTTATTATTTTCATATTTATCTGGTAGTCTTCCGATGTTTCTTATTTACCTTAAAAATGCAAATACAGTAACCTATACCATTTCCATGAATTGGTCATTAGAAATTTCCCGGGCAATTACTGGTGGTATTGGTATTGTTTTAACGATTCCAATCACTATTTTATTAATGCAATTATGGTTTAAAATGCGAGGTGTTAATCAGTGAGCGTCATAACAATCTTAGGTCTTCTACTTTTCCTATTAATGGCCATTTTTGGAGGAAAAAAAGGTATCATCTCATATTTAACACTGTTTTTGAATTTTGTCATATTATTAATCACTGTCATTATAATTATGCTCGGCGCACCTATTTATCTCGTAACACTTATATTTTGTATCGTTATTGCAGCATGTAATTTATTTGTTTTAAATAGTTACAATACAAAAACAAAAGCAGCATTCTGTGCAACGGTCATTACTACTTTGTGCTTGATTATTGGTATTTATTTATCAGTATCCATCGGACATTTACAAGGTTTCACAACCGAACAACAAGATGAAACGTATATTTTTTCTATGAATATCGGCATTGATATGGTGAAATTCATGGTGTTTACAGTAGTACTTGCAGTCATAGCTGCGGTTATTGATTTAGCAATCACAATCAGTTCACCAATGTATGAGTTATACGAAACCAATTCGAACTTAACAAGCAAAGCATTATTTCAATCTGGCATGCGTGTAGGACGTGAAATTTTAGCTACTTCGGCAAACACAATTTATCTAGCCTATTTCGGAGGACAATTGACATTATTCTTTTGGTTTTTTAGGTTGAATTATTCTTTTGGACATATCATCAATTCTAAAATCTTTGCACAAGAATTTATATCTATCCTGCTAGGAGGCATCGCTGTTGCCATTAGCATCCCGATTACTGCATGGATAACAGCACTATTAATTAAACATCAAAAAGAGCGTCACTCAAAACACACGCATCAATCTTCACATTAAAAAATCAAAGTCCCACATCTCAATTTATTGAGATAGTGGGACTTATGCATGAGCTACTGCTCAGGTAACCATTTTACATTTTTACAATCTTTGTCAGGACGGGACGACGAAATCTTGTTAATAAAATTAGATTTCTGTCCTACTCTCTTTGTGAATCTGTATGATTATATGATGCATACATACCTAATTTTTAATCAAAATTTTTAACATCTCACAATAACAGAAATATGATTCGCTATTTTAAGAGAGTGTTCAAAATTTCCAAACGTTTTTCAACTAAGCTAAATCATTTAAAGTTCTTTCAGTTTTTCATTTAATAATTGCATTTTACGTTCTCGTAACTTTGTATAATATGCGATATCCTCTGCTCGCGTTTCTAGTGGAAATATATAGTAAACATCTTGATAAAAATCAATATTAGCTTTCGTGCGCCTACCCTCCAACACGATTCTCGAACTACTAGGTTGTGCTAAGGATAATTTGTATTTAGGCATCACACTATGATACACATTTACGATTTCCCCATCTTTAATTAAATCTGAGGTATTTATAAATTTAATCTCTATATGGTTTTCATTCGCTAAACTTCTCGTTAATAGCGCTAACATTATGTCACAAAACATAATCGTCATAATACCTTTATTTTCGAAAGGAGGTGCAACTTCTAATCTTTCAATACACACCTTTTCAGTTTCACCAAAATGATCAAATCTAGATTTAAATGTATGGTGATCTTCATTTTCATATCTAGTAATAACACTTGTTGAAACATAGTCTAATGATGTACCTCTCAAATAATAATAACATTCCCCAAAATCTACTAATCTTTGATATGTAAAAGGTTTTATTTCCTCATAAAAACTTTTACAAATAATATTAAACGGACTCATACTGTTACGCTTTGTAAGCATGGAATAACCTCCTATTAAATTGTTATTCATCATAATATTTAGCTATCGCAATTGTTGCTTCCGACACACATAGAAAAACACCCCACATCAAATGTGAAGTGCCAAAGCTGATATTTATTTTTCAACTTAAGATTAATGATTATTAAAAATGAAATAATTCTACTATTTATGGCATGCTAAAGTTTCAAAAATTAAACTTTTACAAAGTATCATCCAAACTCATTACAGCAGATAACATTAATAAAATACTTTCAACCATAATATCTATTAAGCTCTACGTACAATCTCATATGCGAAGTACCTGCAAAAGCCATTCTTAACGATTCAAAAATTATTTTCATAAACCAAACTGCACATCAATGGTTCAAATAAAAATTTTCTATCCTCATTGCCTATTCAATCCAATCAATGCATCAACAACTCAGTTTAATAACTTATACATTCAAAATAATCATATCCTTAATTTTTTTATTATTTATATATTTAACATTTAATATCCAACCATAACAGATTTTCATATTTAAACAAACATAATTGATTCATTTGAATTTAAATAATTCTAATATATTTTTGATTTTCTTTTAAAATCATAGACTTTCATTATATTTATTTTATTTATGCTTATATGTATTTTCAGCTGATACTTCTATTGCACAACCACTTTCATCAAGTTCACTTCACGCAAAAAAAGCGCCATTAAAGCTAACAAACTTTGTTAGCTTTAACGACGCAATCATTGATTTCAACAACTTTGCTTCATTATGTATACAGGTTTATTTTCTAATAACGTTTCGCCTACAATTTCATAATCACTTTGACTATAAAGTTTCATTGCCAAATGGTTGTCTGTATTTACCGCTAAATAAATTTCATTGATTGTGGGATAATACTGTTTGACATATTGAGGTAAAATACACATCACTTTTTTACCATAACCGAAGCCTCTATAGTGACTATCTACACTAAAGGATCTGAAAAATATTGCGTTTGCATTTGCAGAATAAGGTTTGACTCCTTCACCTTCATGTAACGTAAAAAAGCCAACACACTGCCCCTTGCCATCATACACTAATGTAGGGTGACGTTCTTGATCTCGATTGGCCAAATCAATATTTTCTAAAGGGGTTTTGGTGAATTTCCGGTCTTCTGTCGACAGCGTAAAATTCACTAAATCAGCATATAACGATGCGTGATACGGGCTTAATTTCACTGGTTTAGATGACTCACTTTGTTGTTTAGCATATTTAATCCATGTAAGCACAGCGGGCGCAATTTTTTCCGTTTCATTTTTTGTGATCCATTTTATATCAGTAATTTCTTGTGCTGGTTTAACCGATGACCAATCAATATCTAAAGATGTTGAAAAACAATTCAACTCCGTCTTAGTATTTTTTTGAGGATAAGCATCTCCAACAACAGTACCTAAATATTTAAAAGTTTGTTCCGAAATATCCAACTGTAATTCTTCTTGTAATTCTCTTCGCAAAGCTTGTTTTAGAGACTCTCCTTGATCTATTTTTCCACCAGGAAAATAGTATTTTTTTCTGTTTCTAGCCTGCACCAATAATAATTTGTCGTCTAATTCAACTACCAAGCATACACATCTAATCATAACTATCATCTCCACTCCCCAAAGCAAACTATTTTTATACTTTCAACGCTTATGTTATCATAATCCATCCCTTGAACACATTTTGTTTTTTTCTCTCTCACAATAGAGTTTAATCTAATTAATGTTATAATAATAAAGCGGATTTTATAAAATGGAGGATTTCATTCATGGCTAAAAAAACAAAAATTAATCGCATTTCAAATACAATTAACTTCATAGGCATTGCCATAGAAGGTTTTAATTGGTATGCATATCAATCAAAAAATAAAAAATTACTTTACACAAGTATGGCTATTACAAGTGTAGGTGCAGTCTTAGATTTCTATACTGCCTTAAAATCACCAAAAAAGTTTGCTAAAATATTTTCAACATTCACTTTGGCAAGTACGTTATTCTCAACTGCCAAGCGTATAAAATCATTACGTCAGGAACCATAAACATGAAACGTCTAGCAACGAGCTATAAAATTTCATAAAAGCAAAATAAACGTCAATTTCTATATGATTTAATAGAAATTGACGTTTATGCGTTAGTCAAAGATATTTTTGCCTTAGGCACGCTTAATGGATATATTTATATGAACTCACTTGCGATGCTGGAATCGTTCTATATGTCGCGATTCCAGGCGAAGCACTGTAGTTCATTTCAGAAACAGTAATGCTACCATTTGAATTGACAGACTCCACAAATGCTACGTGTCCATAATATCCAAGATCACTTTGTAAGATTGACCCTACAGTAGCTCTATGATCTACTGTGTATCCATCTCCTGGTGCGGCATTGTCCCAATTATTAGCATTCCACCAATAAGTACTAATACCTTTCCCAATTTGAGCACGCTTATTAAAGACATGCCATGTACACTGACCCCAGTCATACAAATTTGAATGGTTAAATACTGGCGTTTTATAACCAGTTGAACCTGTTGAACCTGTTGAGCCACCTGATGATGCTGAACCAGATACTTTTAATTTTTGCCCTGGATAAATATTGAAATTTTTAAGACCATTCAAGCTCATGATTTTTTGATATGTCGTCCCATATTTAGCAGCAATCGCAGATAATGAATCGCCTGATTTCACTGTATATGTTGTCGTTTTACCAGATGTAGTTGAACCACCTGTTGAAGTTGAGCCAGATACTTTTAATTTCTGTCCTGGATAAATTGTAAAATTAGAGAGTCCATTTAAACTCATAATTTTTTGGTATGTCGTCCCATGCTTAGCTGCAATTGATGACAATGAATCACCCGATTTCACTGTATACGTTGTCGCACTTGAGCTGCTTGTTGAAGTTCTTGAACTTGTAGTCCCTGATACTTTCAATGTTTGATTTGGAAAAATCACATTCGATGTTAAATTGTTTAATGATTTCAATTTTGCTATTGAAATATTATATTTATTCGCTATTGACCAAAGAGAATCGCCACTTTTGACTTTGTAAGTTGTAGCTGCATCTGCATTTGCAGAATTAATAGCTGCTAGCGCACTTGTCCCAATTACAGTTGCTATTATTTTTTTATGCACTTATGTAAACCTCCCAATATAAATCCGATACATTTCGTTTCCATCACGTTTACTATTATACAATTTAATTTAATACTTTTGTATATAATTTATATGACATTATTATTACAAAGTAAACCTTTTGTTATTTCAATGAAACATAACGTTGAATACTGTATATTTCAGTCAAAAGTTTTTATATTTATATCTTTAATACCAAAATAGCGATGCAAAAAATATTTATAGTTTTCAGATGTTATATTTTTCTTTTCTTTTTGACCATGATCAGTAATTGTTAAATGATTGTTCGACATCGTTACTCTACCGAAAGTCGTTGCTTTACTAATTAAAAGTTGTTGAACAAAAATGGATGCTTCATTATTTTGATTAAACGCTATGCCTTGTTCAAAATCTGACAACACCTTAGGTTCATCCCTATATTGATATTGCGTCTGCCATTTATGATCAACTTTCTTCTTCATTTCAAATGTATTGTCACTTATTTTACTTACTTTAAACTCACCGTTTACATCATAAACAATTTCCTCATCATGTGTGATTGGCATGGCTGCTTTAGGTATATCCGCATAACCGACATCAACTAAGTATTTTTTCTGATTTAATGTAACGATTAATGCCATATGCGACCCTTCCATGGCCCAACCTGAGCCATTATAAATTGTCGCAGATACCATATACACGTTATACCCTTTACTTGTTAAATATGCGCAAAACAATCTGTTTTGTTCATAACAATAGCCCCCTCTATGTTCGTTTACAATTTTATCTATCATTGATGGATTATCTAAAGCAATAGGTTGTCCATTCTGCACATTAATATTTTCAAATGGAACGTTCAATACATACTTTTCAATATAATAGTTCAATGTTTCTAAATGATTGTCATGATATGTATGTGTATCTATCGCTAAATAATTTTCTAATATTTCAAAATCAGTCATATAACTCCTCCATTTCTCTATAGCTGTAAAATAAGTCCTATACGCATCACGATGCATTAGCGCAATTGTCAGTGACAACTTATAACTGATCAACCTCGTTCATTCACTTTAAACAATAAAAATATAACTATTTTAAGTTATGCAAGAATTTCTTAAACATGTTCTGTTAATTTATATGATAAAGGGTAATAATGATTATAGACAATCTTTTGATATTGACATCAATTAAATAAATAGATATTGTGTATACCTATACATTTGTATAGCTAATTTACTATATTTCAAAAGTATCGAAGTCACTTTACGATTCAGTGAAATGTACGAACACTTAGGTGTCATGACATCAGGTACTTATTATTTTAAAATTTTCAGATTATTCTTAATATAATGTGATTTTTTATTTTGGAGGGGATTATTTGAGCAAGGAACAGTCGCAAAATCAAAAACCAAACGATTTACGAATCCGCAGCAAAGTGATTAGTGAAGGTGTAAGCCGTACACCTAACCGATCTTATTTACGTGCACTTGGTTTTGAAGACGAAGATTTTGAAAAACCTATGATTGGCGTTGCTAGTACATGGAGTGAAGTTACACCATGTAATATGCACATCGACGGTCTCGCTCGTGCATCTAAACGCGGTATAAGCGAAGCTGGAGGTTCACCATTGATTTTTAATACGATTACAGTTTCAGATGGTATTTCCATGGGCACTGACGGTATGCGCTTCTCACTACCAAGCCGTGAAATCATTGCTGATTCAATTGAGTCCGTAGTCAGTGCTGAAAATTTAGATGGTGTTGTAGCAATCGGTGGCTGTGACAAAAACATGCCAGGTTGTATGATTGGTATCGCTCGTCTTAATTTACCAGCTGTCTTTGTATATGGCGGGACTATATTACCTGGGAAATTGAATGGCAAAGATTTGGATGCTGTATCTGCTTTTGAAGGTGTTGGACAATACAACAATGGAGAAATAGATAAAGAAGCATTACATAAAGTAGAGTGCTCTGCTTGCCCCGGTGCCGGAGCTTGTGGTGGGATGTTTACTGCTAATACAATGTCCTCTGCTATTGAAGCTATGGGAATGAGTTTGCCTGGAAGCGCTTCCCACCCAGCTGTATCAACAAACAAATCAAAAGATAGTCGCGCAGCGGGCAAAGCTGTTTATCATTTATTAGAGCAAGGTATATATCCTAAAGATATCATGACCAAAGAAGCATTTGAAAATGCGATTACTGTTGTCATGGCGTTAGGCGGCTCTACAAATGCAATCTTACATTTACTAGCTATTGCGCATACAATTGATGTAGATTTAACACTTGATGATTTTGAAAAAATACGTAAACGCGTACCGCATATTGCAGATTTAAGACCTAGCGGCAAATACGTAATGGCACATCTTGATGAAGTCGGTGGCGTGCCAGGCGTAATGAAACTATTACATGAAAAAGGATTAATCCATGGTGACTGTTTAACAGTTACTGGTAAAACCGTTGCAGAAAACTTAGCTCAACAACCAAGTCTTTCTGATGATAAAACAATCATTAATTTTGATCAGCCTAAACATCCTACAGGTCCACTTGTTATTTTAAAAGGTAATCTAGCACCTGAGGGCGCAGTAGCAAAAATTTCAGGCTTAAGTGTTACTTATATTAAAGGACCTGCGAAAGTTTTTGATTCAGAACCTGCAGCGACAAAAGCAATACTCAATGACGATATTCAACCTGGAGATGTCGTGGTGATTCGCTATGCTGGACCAAAAGGAGCGCCTGGTATGCCAGAAATGCTATCAGCTTCTTCTATTTTGGTAGGAAAAGGATTAGGTGAATCTGTTGCATTGTTAACAGATGGACGTTTTTCAGGTGGTTCACATGGTCTAGTAGTAGGTCATGCCGCTCCAGAATCTCAAGCAGGTGGACCAATGGCATTACTTCAAGAAGACGACATCATTACTATTGATGCTGAAAATTTAGAAATTAGTTTTGATATTTCTGATGAAGAGTTAGAACGTCGTCGTAATGCATGGCAAGCCCCGCCATTAAAAGAAACACGTGGTACATTAGCAAAATATGCCAAACTCGTATCATCTGCTTCAAAAGGCGCAATCACTGACTAATGAGTAACATTCGTTTAAGTTGTTTAATATAAAATCTATTTGAATTCATTCACTTTGCCACTTTTATACAACTATTTAGATTTTTAAAATTTACCAGTCTCAAACAAATTTTATGGAGTAATACTTTAAAATATGTGTATCTATAACAACAATAGCTTTAATTAATGAATAAACGTCAGTTTCTATAGAATTTTATAGAAATTGACGTTTGCTTTGTTTCTACGGAAATTTTGTATTAATGAAACTGTTACTTTTCTTTGAAAGCAAAATTCTATAATTTAAATGATTATGTAACCACTTTTCATACACTTTTGAATGCGCTATTGTTATATTTTTTTATTAATTTCCATTTTGGAATAATTTATTACTATTTAGGGAATTTTAAACAAAATTTAGCACAATTCTTTTATAGTGAAGTTAACAAATTAAAGCGAGGTGAAGGACATGGACTTTATCATTGATATCATCAAAAAAATCGTTGGTTTATTCACAGGCAAATAATTTCTAACCTCTTTAAAGAGACTGATACAACATGTATCAGTCTCTTTTTGACATACAACATAATCAATAGCTGCACATTACGATTCATTGATATTATTCCCATCCAAATTTAGCATCTTGTTTCACTTTCTTCGCCTTTTCAATCATATCATTCACATTTCATCCTTCTTCGTTAGACAAATATTGTTTTCAAGAAAATAGAACACACTGCATTTTACTCAACTAAAAATGAGCGAAGATAAAATCAAAGTGTAACTTTTGATTAATTATCCTCGCTCTGAATTGGCTTAAACCATACTCAGTATATATTAATAGTTAAACGTTATTGTCTTGTTTATCAATTTCTGATTACTTACGAAAATAAAGTTTTCAATATATTGAATAATGAACCTACTAAATCAAAAAAGTCTCCACTCATCATTTTCCCTCACCTTCATAAAATATAATCGTAGCGTTTTAACTATGCTTCAGCACTTTCAGTTCTTACTAAATCCGAGGCAATGCCTTCATAAAATTGGCTTAACTCTGCTTGTGAACGCTTCGTATCATTACTATCTTGGCCAACAAAATCTGCATGATCCCAATCGTGCATAATTGGTGTTACTTGCCAAACACCTTTTTGAACCTGATTCGATGCTGCTACATATGCTTGATTAAATGGATGTAATGCTGAAATTGTTGAAACAAGTCCATCATTGACACGCCACTCTTTTTCCGGAGCTTTTCCAATCACATTACCTGTTATTCCCATAGGTAAATACATGTTAATATCTGATTTTTGTCTACCAAATAAACCATCTCTTGTAGATTCTCCAGTATATGTTTTATAAACTATATTTGGATTTAACGATGTTTTTTTATTTAATTCAGTTGCGCCTGCTCTTGTTAAATCGTAAAATCCATTATCATCTGTCGTCCATAATTTACTATCTTTCAATCGTTCAACATATTGATTATATGTTTCATCGTCTTTTTGTTTTAAACCCCATTGCTCCAAGCCAAAGCTAACTTTAGAATTTTTATTACCTTTTAGTTTCGCATAATCAAATGCAACTTGTCTGATAAGCGTTTCATTACCTAGTTGATCAGCTGCATGTGTACCATTATGAGGTGTTGCTAAGGTAGTAATTGAACTAATCATATTATCGTTATTACCTTGAAATACTGGAGATATATCGCCACCATGTTGTTTTTGATATTCTATTTCTTCTGGATCACCATTACGTAAATATTCTTCTAGTTGTCTAATGGTTTGTCCACCCATGCTATGACCAACTAAATGAACTTTTTGACCTGGTTGCCAATCTTTATATACACCTTCATATGTCTTACCATAACGGTCATGTCCATATTTTTCAGCATGTGCAGCACCGTAATCTACTGTGCCGCCTTTAATGTAATAATATAATTCAACTGCTCTATCATGATTACTACTTAATGCACCAATACTTGCTTCATATGCATTGTAACCCTTTTGTTCTAAGTCTTGTTGAATATTTAATTTGTCTCCACCCCAATAATGAGGTAAAACAGATGGTTTAATATCATCTGTAAAACCATTAAAACCATGCACTAAGATAATGGGATCTTGGTTTTTATATTGACTTTGTTTCGCTTTTTTTGTAGGTTGTGTTTGAGTTTTCTCAACGTTCTGTTGATTCACTTTATTATTTGTTGTAGCAACAGCATTTTTCTTAAGTAAAGCTAAACTTTTATCTTGATCGTTGTTCTTTTGATTGCTTTGACGATCTTCATTAACTAAATCATCATTTTTCAATTGTCCAAATTCAACATCATTTTGAACTTCTGATTGCGATGAATCTGCATTTACTTTCATCTCTTTTGCTTTATCTTGCTCATTGTATTCCGGATCTACTTCTTCTGATGTCTCATTTTTCGCTTTGTCTTGCTCGTTGTATTCTGGATCTACTTCTTTTGATGTCTCATTTTTCGCTTTATCTTGTTCATTGTATTCCGGATCTACTTCTTCTGATGTCTCATTTTTCGCTTTGTCTTGCTCGTTGTATTCTGGATCTACTTCTTTTGATGTCTCATTTTTCGCTTTATCTTGTTCATTGTATTCTGGATCTACTTCTTCTGATGTTTCATCCTTTGTTTTGTCTTGCTCATTGTATTCTGGGTCTACTTCTTCTGATGTCTCA
>NZ_JAESJQ010000006.1:0-35378 GCF_017891615.1 Staphylococcus sp. GDY8P198P | reverse complement strand
GGATCTACTTCTTCTGATGTCTCATTTTTCGCTTTGTCTTGCTCGTTGTATTCTGGATCTACTTCTTTTGATGTTTCATCTTTTGTTTTGTCTTGCTCGTTGTATTCTGGATCTACTTCTTCTGATCCCTCGTTTTTTGTTTGGTTATTATTATTTTCTACGTCTAATTTTTCATTATTTTCGTTTTCTGCTTCAGTCGTAAATCTATCATTATGTAAGCTTTGATTATCTGAAGTTTGTTTATCATTCTTATTAACCGGTACACCACTATCCCCAGTAGCGTTATCACTATTTGTTTCCCCAACTTTTTCCCCAATGTCTTGATAGTTCATTTCACTTGTTTGTTTTTCTGTTTCTGCAGCTTGCGCACTGTCTACACCTATAAATAGTAAAGAGCCAATCAATATAGATGATGCGCCAAAAGTGAATTTACGAATACTATATTTGTTTTTTTTCTGTTCCATACTAAACACCTCTTGGTTAATAGAATTTAATAAATAACAAACTTTCTTTTGCTAAATGAATAAATTTAAAATAAAACGTGGCACTAATTCGAAAAATTTACCAAAAATCTCTTTCATAAACTACCACTCCTTTCAGAAAACGTTTTCAAATAATTATAAAAATTAAATTATCTATTTAAAACAATTGATACAACACAACAATTTTTTTAAATAAATAATTTAATTTGACTTTACTAAACAAATAAAAAATAGTCAACAATATAAATAAAAATATAATAACTTAATTTATACTTTACAAATTATTTAAAAAACCCCTTATCAACAACCAATTTTTACATTGATATGATAAGGGGTGAATGATTAATGTTATTTAATTTCTATAAAAATTGGACGACAAATATTAATATAATAACGATTGGCAAGATAAATTTGATGAGATAATACCAAGGTATAAACAATCTTAATTTATCTTTTCCAAAATGTTCTTTTAATGCTTGTTTATCGAGCAATTGTCCTACAACAAGTGTTGTTCCTAACGCACCTAACGGCATTAAAATATTAGAAACTAAAAAATCCATATTATCAAAAATAGTTCCTGCTGCAAATTTTATATGACTTAAGCTTCCAAAAGACAGTGTTGCGGGAATACTTATGATAAAAACAAGGATACTTATATAAAACGATACAGATTTACGTTTCGAATTATCATTTTTAGTAAAGTTGGACACATTGAGTTCAAGTAACGAAATTGAAGAAGTAAGTGCTGCAAATAAAAATAATATTAAGAAAATAAAATAGAAACCTGGACCATATGCCATTTGATCAAATACTTTTGGTAACACTTTAAATAGTAAACCTGGACCTTCAGTCGGACTATAGCCAAAAGCTGAAATCGCAGGGAATATTGCTAAACCTGCCAACACAGATACTAGAATATTCATCGCTACAATCGAAACAGCCGAAGTTTTAATCGTCATTTCTTTAGGTGCATAACTAGCATATGTAATCATACCTGTTGTTCCTAATGAAAGTGTGAAAAATGATTGGCCTAGGGCAAATAAAATACCCTCTATTGAAATATCTTCTATTCGTGGTTGTAATATATATTTCAAACCTTCAAATGATCCATCTAAAGATAACGATTTAAAAACAATAATAATAAGGAAGATAAATAGTAACGGCATCATAAATTTAGATGCTTTTTCTAATCCTTTTTCAACCCCCATCATTACGATGAACATCGTTAACAAGATGAATATTCCTTGACCTGTAATGGTCAACCATGGATTACTAATAATTGATTCAAATGCTATGTGGCCTAATTTATCACCATTAAGCGAGAATATTTGAAGTAATACATTGAATATATATATGATAATCCAACCACCGATAACACTATAAAATCCAAATAAGATAAATACAGCTAAATTACCATTCCAACCTATAATATTTAACCATTTTTTATTTGTTAATTTTTCATATATTTTAGTAGTATACGTTTTGCCCATTTTACCTACTGTAAATTCCATCATTAATAATGGCAATCCTACAAGCAGTGTGAATATTAAAAACATTAATAAGAAAGCACCACCACCATATATACCTGCCATATATGGGAATTTCCACATTGCGCCTAGTCCTATTGCGGATCCAGCACTTGCCAATATGAAACCGAGCGAGGACTTCCATTGTGATTCATTGTGCATCGTTCATACATCCTTTACACCCTATTATTCTTCATTACGTTAAAGCGTTCATGTAACATAGAAAACTACTATAACATTTTTTTGAATTGAGCTCAATAGTTAATTGTTTAAAACACTTGATATTACAGTTTTCTTTACTATTATGACATTAATAAATCAATTTAATTAAACATCTTACATGGTTTAATTTTCTGAAATTTCATTGAATTCATATAACTTTTGTGTTATATTAATGTATGTTTTGCAACAAATAACTTTAAAAATAATAGAGGTATTAAAATGAATAGACTCATACTGATTTCCGGTCTTATGTTATTCTCATTTTTCTTTGGAGCCGGAAATCTAATATTTCCACCTATGTTAGGATATACAGCTCAAGAAAATATGTGGGTTTCAATGATAGGATTTTCAATCACCGGTATTTTATTGCCATATTTAACAGTCATCGTAGTAGCTTATATGAATGGTGGCGTTGAAAGTATTGGTAACAAAGTCCATCCAGTATTCGGTACGATTTTTGCAATCTGTATTTACGCGTCTATTGGCGCATTATACGGGATTCCACGTGCTGCAAATGTCGCTTATGAAATTGGTACAAAAAATGTTTTACCTGTACATAATCAATTAACTTTAATTATATTTTCAGCAGTCTTTTTCTTAGTTGTTTACTTGATTGCACTTTATCCAAATCGAATCATAGATAATTTAGGTAAATACCTAACACCTATTTTAATATGCATTATCGCTATTTTATGTATTTTAGTGATTATCAATCCTGAAGGTTCAATTGGTAAAGCTGGTGGCGACTTTGCGCAAACTCCACTTGTGTCAGGTATCTTAGAAGGTTATTTCACAATGGATCTCGTTGCTGCACTCGCTTTTTCAGTAGTAATTGTACAAAGTTTTAAATTACATGGTGTTAATGATCCAAAATTATTAGTTAAAAATGTTGTGAAAGCTGGTTTTATTTCGGCTGTACTGTTATTTATCATTTATTTTGCTTTAGCCTATGTTGGCGCAACAACCGATCAGACAGGCTTTAAAGATGGCACAGATATTTTAACTTTTAACTCATTACGTGTGTTTGGTGCTTTAGGAAACTTAATTTTTGGGATAATTGTGATATTAGCTTGTTTAACAACATGTATTGGACTTGTGAATGCTTGCTCAGCATTTGCAATGAAAAAATTACCAAAAATTTCTTATAAATTATTTGTACTTATCTTTTCAATATTAGGTTTTATTGTTTCTACATTAGGATTAGAGCTTATTTTGGAAATTGCTGTACCATTACTTACATTTATTTATCCAACATCTATCGTATTAGTGCTTATTTCGTTATTGAGTATATTTATCTCATTTGAAATGAAATATAGCTTTATCATACCAACGATTGCAACATTGATTATTTCTTTATTACAAATATTAAATGATTTTAATTTAATTAAAGTACTTAATGTTGTATATGCGCATTTCCCATTAGCGAATATCCAACTAGCATGGTTGATACCATTTATGGTATGTCTGCTAATCGGTATCATTATCGATTTCTTTTACGCTAAATCGCAAACTGAAATGACTTAAGTTAGTGCGTACTGTTAATCAAACGATATGCCAACACATATCTATTCTCATCAATACATCCCTTCAAATATGGGGTGTATTTTTTATATGTAAAATAGCAAAATGCCAAAAGGGATTTCTGAAATTATCATAAACTGTTTATACACTCAAATTGGAAATTTAGATTAAATTCACTCGCCTATAAAGTGATATATTTGCATGTAATTGATATAATACGCTTACGCTATATAATAAAATTCACACTTTAAGGATGGAGATATTGTATGACTGAATTTAATGACTTTTTACAGTCACTGGAAAATGACAAACAAACAGCCACGATGGAAGCTATCTTTAATTGGATTTCTGAAACTTTTCCTGAACTCGAAACAACTGTAAAATGGAATCAACCGATGTACACGCATCACGGTACGTTTATAATCGCCTTTAGTAAGTCCAAACAGCATTTCTCAGTAGCACCCGAAGCTAAAGGAATGGCTGAATTTACGGAACAAATTGAAGCAGCTGGATATTCGCAAACCAATAATTTATTTCGTATTAAATGGACTCAAGACGTTAACTATGCATTATTGAAGTCCATTATTCAATTCAATATCGAAGACAAAGCGGATTGTACAACATTTTGGAGAACTTAATTTTAAATATATTGAAACAAAAAAGGATGACTTCTACTCCATTTAGTAGAAACCATCCTTTTTAATATTTTCATGGCTTATGTATAATCTTCAAAAAACGCGATAATATCTTGTTCTACTTCTAAATGACCTTCACCATACGTCATTAAATGTTTACAGGTAGCATAACCTTGAATTTCTTTATCCTCATGTGCAATTTGATCATAAATATAATTTGCACTAACTTCATAAGCTTTTTCATCCTGTTCGCCAAATTTTATAGCGATAGGAGCAGAAATCCGGTTTAAATTCGCCATCACATTATCAACAAGTTGTTTGAATTTATCAAACCCAGTGGTATAGGTTTCAATTTGGTCAATTTGTTGTTGAATTGTTTCTTGAGACAAACCTACTAAATTACCCATGCGTCCGCCATAAAATTCCAGCCTGCTCGCAAGTCCTGCATCATCTTTACTAAATGGTGTCGACATGACTGCAACAGAACTAACTTGTTTTTCTTCTGCCAATTTTAAAGACAAAATACCACCTAAAGATATGCCACATACACTTATATTCGAATAGCCCTTATCTTCTAAAAATCGATACCCTTCTAACGCATCTTGCCACCAATCCTCTGCGTCATAAGCCATCAATGATTCGAGTAATAAACCATGTCCTTTATAAGCAGGAACATAACAGGTAAAACCCGCTTTATTTAATTTTGTTGCTAATAATTTCACATCTCTGATCGTCCCTGTAAACGAATGTAATAACAATACAGCACGTTCAGAAGATTCATTTTCCAAAAATATTGGATTAGGTTCTTTTACATTTATCATCCATTGTCACTCCAACTTTTAACATCCATAAACATTGTAATAGAAAATCGTTACGATACAAAGAGATATGATTAATAAAAAACCAAGACCGTTCAAGTGATTATCGTAAAAAAATACAAGCCACTTCCTTAAAGGAAGTAGCTTGCTTCTATGAGGAAGTCTGGAAACATGCCTAAGCGCATGCTCACAGCGACCCATAGTGTGTGCATGCCCTTGGCATGCTTATATAGTGTACAATTTTATGTATCTTCTTTCAAACATTTATAAATAATGAAGTTATGGAAATTCATTTTATCTACATGCAAGTATATAAGATAATTTCTATTAAATTTCTTTATTTTTGTAATATTCAGATAAATTATCGTTAAATAATTATCGATTTTGACGAATATATATCAGCTTTAATAAAGTATAATATATAATGAAGGAATTTAAAGAAAACGAGGTAATAAATATGGATGATTTAAAAATCAACAAAAGATTAATTATGACACCCGGCCCTGTTAGCGTAGACCCCCGCGTTTCACAAGCAATGTCAAACTCTATCTTAGGTCAATTTGACTATGAATTTGTAGACATTATGAATCAAACGATGGAGCTAATTCGCAAATCATTTTTAACAAAAAACCAGTGGTCATTTCCTATTGATGGCACAAGTCGTGCTGGCTTAGAAGCTGTAATATCTAGTATTGTTAAGCCTGGTGATGATGTTTTAGTTCCAGTCATTGGACGTTTTGGCTATTTATTCGCTGAACTGGTTACGCGTGCTGGTGGTATCGTCCACAGCATTTATAAGCCAATGGGAGAGGTGTTTGAACAGTCAGAAATCATTGAAGCCCTAGATCAATATCAACCGAAAGTACTTGCTATTGTCCACGGTGAAACGTCGACTGGTAGATTGCAACCAATTGATCAACTTGGTCGTGCATGTAAAGAAAGAGGGATATATTCTGTTGTAGATGCTGTTGCCACATACCAAGGGATGGTTATCCCAGTAGATGAATGGGAATTAGACGCAGTCATTGGTGGCGCTCAAAAATGTTTATCTATTCCTTCAGGTATTACCCCAATCACTTTCAATGATAGATTTAGTGATGCCATCAATGCGCGCAAACGTGTAGAACTTGGTATTCGTTCTACTGAAACAACGGAACAAAATCATTTTATCAGAAGCAATTATTTAGATTTAACACAGTTACAAGACTATTGGAGTCCAAAACGTTTAAATCATCACACTGAAGCAACAACTTCAATATATGCGCTTCATACTGGTCTAAGGTTAGCACTATCTGAAGGTCTAAAAGCACGTGCTCAACGTCATACATTCCATCAAGAAGGTTTAAAATCAGCCTTGAAAGCACTAGGGCTAGAAATTTATGGCGATGAATCAAACGAAATGAAAATGGTGATATGCGTTAATATCCCTGATGGTATAGATGATATAGCATTCAGAGATGGTTTATTAAAAAATTATGGCATAGAAATTGCAGGTTCCTTTGGAGAGTTAAAAGGTAAAATATGGAGAATCGGAATCATGGGTTATGCTGTCCAAAAACAAAACATCTTAACGTTTTTAGCTGCATTTGCAACTCACCTTATTTCCCAAGGTCACATAAAAAACCTTGATCTAGAAACTGCGATTAAAACACTTGTGGATCACTATGATAACAATGAAATATCATAAACTTTTTAACACATCTTTTAATTAGATAAATCAAAAAGGTACAACTCCAAACCTAAACCGTTGGTGTCGTACCTTTTTTAATTTTACTTTTTAAATTTAAGTCTTTTCTACTATTCATCTTCTACAACTCTATTTTTAGCTGCTGGGTAACCAAAAATAAAGAATAGTAATGACATTAACAATAATGCAATAATACCTGATATCCAATTTCCCGTGTAATCATGTAAGTATCCAATTAAAAATGGTCCAATTGCTGCGATTAAATAGCCTACTGATTGGCCAAACCCTGATAACGAAATACTACCATCACTTGTCCGTGCGCGAATGGAAAAGAATGTCATACATAAACTAAAACATGCGCCCATTGCTAAACCAGCAATGACCATACCGATAACAAGTAATACTAATGACTGTGTAAAGAACAAGCCAAAACCAGTCAAGAATAAGATTGTGATAATAACGACCAATATTCGTTGGTCTTTCAATTTAGATGCTATTATTGGAAATGAAAATGTCATAGGTACTTGAGAAAATTGATTGAGCATTAATAAATAGCCTGCTGTAGATGGATCCACACCTCTATCCACTAATATCGATGGTACCCATGCTACAACGGTATAGAACACCATGGATTGGAAGCCCATCGTCAAAGCCACCATCCAAGCTAATTTAGATTTGACAATATTAACTTTCTTGTGATGTTTGACTTGTGTTTCATCAATTGTTTGTTTTTCTAATTTTGCACCTTTACGTGCTTTCGGTATCCATAAAATAATTGCGATAATCCCTAGAATAATCCAAAATGACAATGACAACCTAAAACCAAGCGGCGTTTGAGATAATGGGAAACTCAACCCACCACCTAAGCCTGCTGTAAAGTTCATAGTCCCGCTATAAATACCAGTAGCTATACCAATTTGCATCGGGAAATACCATTTCACATAACTTGGTAATACAACGTTACCAAATGCAATTGCTATCCCTAATACTAATGTACCTATAATGAATAAACTAAAATCTCCAGCTACACGCAAGTACAATCCAATAATCAGTAATATTGTGGAGTACAAAATTGTACGAGACATTGTTATACGTGATGTTACTCTCGATACTAATGGAGAAACAATCGCAAAAATAATGAGCGGTATAGTAGTTAAGATGCCAGCAACACTGTTATTAATTTCCATTACATGCTTAATCTCATCAACTACAGGCCCTACTGATGTGAGTGGTGCACGTAAGGTAGAAGCAATAAACACAATTGCCAAAATTACGCCCCAATTTTCTTTGATTCTATGTATGCGATAGGGTTCAGTCATCTTATACCACCTTTCTTCCAAGTCTTTTAATATAATAATACAACGAATCGAACAAATGAAAGCCATTTGAACGATTCGCAAATAATTGATTCTAAGGAACTCATCTATGATTGATCAACATTTAATAAAATACGTGTACCTGCTTTACCCTCTAATGCTTCGACTGCATCATCTAATGAACAGATAATCGCTTCTTTACCCATTTCAGCAAATTGAATCGCAGCTTCAATCTTAGGTAACATACTTCCTGCAGGGAATTGTCCTTCTGCAACATAAGCTTTTGCTTGGTCAACTGAAATCGTTGCTAATTTCTCTTCGTTCGGTTTACCAAAGTTCACACAAACATTTGAGACGTCTGTTAACATCATGAATGTATCTGCTTCAACTTGTTGAGCAAGTTTCAAACCAGAGCGGTCTTTATCAATAACCGCTTCAACACCTTGAATACTTCCATTTTCATCACGGTAAACTGGTATACCACCGCCACCAGACGAAATAACGATTGCTTGGTCAATCAATGCTTTGATTTGATTTACGCCGTGAATCACGAGTGGTTCTGGTGAAGGAACAACACGACGGTAACCTCTACCTGCATCTTCTACCATCACAAAACCATGCGTTTCTTCTAGGCGTTTTGCTTCAATTTCGTCAAAAAATACGCCAATCGGTTTTGTTGGATTATCAAATGCTTTATCATCTTTATCCACTTCTACCATTGTTAATAATGTTACCACATCACTTTGGATGTCTAACGCATGCAAATGGTTTTTCAAAGATTCTTCCATCATATAACCGATGAAACCTTGCGATTCAGCATTACAAGCGTTAATTGGAAGTGGATCAACAACGTCTTTTGCTGCTTCATTTTGTGCAATAATATTTCCGACTTGTGGTCCATTACCATGTGTAATGACAACGTTATGTCCAATTTTTTTCAACTCTGCCATTTTACGTGTAGCAGCAAACACATTTTTATATTGATTGTCGTATGACGCTTCTTGTTTAGGTTGTAAAATAGCGTTACCACCTAAAGCAAGTACAACACGCTTACTCATACGTTTCACTCCTTCAAGTTAATGCTACAAACATGCCATATACTGTGTCTCTTCCTGATGACGAACCTACTTTAAGCAGTCGATCAATGTTTGCCAGTGACGGTTCATGTTGTAACTCTGATATTTTCGAACTAAACAACCCTTGTTGTGCGCATTTTAAAAAGGTTTCTCCTACTAGTGTTGTTAATGGTTCATTAAGTAGGTATTTTAATTTTTCTAAATTTGGTTTTCTAATATATGGATCAGTAAAATGAATAAACAACATACCAGTTAGAATGTCATCACCAGAAGGCGTAAGCCCTTGTCCTCTACCAATTAGGTAGCGGTAATATTGTTCTACGGTTTCAACATCTTCATATTTAAGTGCATGTATAATTCGGCTCATTGTTTGGCGGTCAAAGTCACCTTCATCGTACATCGTAAAGTCATATGTCGATATATTTTGCTTTAGTTCATTATTATTTACCTTTTCAGCGAAGTCTTTAAATGGCAATGATGCAACATGCCACACAAGTTGGCATGTTTTACTCATATAAATAGTGTTAGGACCTATAGTGATTTGTTGGTTTAAGGAAATCTCATTTAACAAACTACGTTTCGTCTGTTGGTCTATTAATATACCAAATGGAAACATGCCATTTTCATCGGTACCTATAAATATAAGTTCTTGCGCATCGTTAACAATATTGAATCCTTTATTAAATATGCTATGCACATAAAAAGTTTGATGATTTGCTAATATTTCCTTGGCAATATTGCCTATAGCTGTTGCGTGGAAAATCACGCTTTAAAGCCTAATTTCTCTGCATATGCAGTAATTGCTTTTTCGAAACATTCAATCGGTGGGTGAACTGTACCTGCACCAATTTGACCATAACCAGCAATTTTATGTGCAATACCTGTATTAATAACTGGAGTAATACCTGTTTCAACGACTTTACGTGCATCAATGCCTAAGCAAGCACCTTTGAAGTTCCACGTAGGAATAGCAAAGTTTGGATTCTCACCGATACAAATTTCAGTCATTTCATTACTGATATCTAATGCATCATCAAAGCCACCAGTACCAACGAATCTAGTTACTGCTGGCGCAGCGATCATTGCCATACCACCAACACCGATTGTTTCAGTGATGGCAGAGTCACCGATATCAGTATTAGCATCTTCAGCAGAATAGCCTGTGAAGAATAAGCCATGAGGCGTATTGACTGGTGCAGTAAACCATTCATCACCCATACCAGCGATGCGAATACCGAAGTTTTCACCGTTACGACACATAGCTGTTACAACTGTACCGTGTTCGATTGTACGTGCGGCATCCATCATCGCTTTACCTGTAGCCATCGCTACGTTTAAGAAGAATTGATCTGTATCAGCTAAGAATTGTAACACCTCAGTACGTTTTTCTGCTTCAACATCGTCTAATGAGGAGATGATAGGCGTAACTTCTTTTAAGAAAGCTAATGAAGCTGCAATATTACGTTGGTGGAATTCATCACCCATTGCAATTGCTTTAGCGATTAATACATTAACATTTAAGCCATCGTTCATTTTGTGTAATGCTTTGCTTAATACTGGTCCTAAAACATCTTTCATCCAGTGTAAACGATTAACTACTGTATCATTATAAGCACCGAAACGTAATACTGCGCCGATACCTTCGTTCATTTGGCAATATGCTTCGTTACCTGTCTCTCTGTTTTCCACAACAAGTACAGGCATGTTAGCTGAAGTAATACCACCCATTGGACCAACTGCATTAACATGGTGACAAGGGATGAAAGTAATTTGACCTTCTTCTAACAATTTACGTGCATCTTGTTCATTATCTGCCCATCCTTCAAAAAGGATCGCACCGACACAAGATCCTTGCATAGGATCTGTCATATTTTCATATTTAATTGGTGGACCAGCATGTAATAATACATTTTCTTTGAGTTCAGGAATTTTAGATTTGGCTGGCACTACATCTACTAAAAATGGTGCTGCTGCAATCATCTTATCAATGACTGCTTGGTTAGCTTCATCTATTGTTTTATAAGCCATTTTATACCGTCTCTCCTTCATAATTGTTTAAGAATTGCAGTACTTTCATTAATTTTTCATCTCCACCTGCAATTGGGCGCCAGTTGAATTGAACGACTGGTGCATCACTTGCTTGAATTGCTTCAGTAAAGCTCTTCAATCCAATGTTAATCACACTTGGCTTCATATTTATTAAATTCATTACTTTTTCATCGACAGTTAAATCAACCGGTTCTGAATCAAATGATTTCGTTGCTAATTTTGGTTGAGCTACATTGCTACCAACTAAGTTAAGTGCAGTACGCACCATTTGATCGTTTGTTTCACAAACAATTGCGCCAGCTTCTGTTAACGTTTTAACTTGGCTATCATATCCCTGGTGGTCATGTTGCGTACCAACAACTGTAGCAAGAACCGCTAATGAACGACCGTTAGCTTTAACTTTTTCTAAAATCGTTTTGATTGTTGGTGCAAGTTCGCTAGCCATATCATCATGACTACCATAACCTATGACATTATCTAACATAATTACAGCAGTTGACGGATCATCAGAAGAAGTTTCTAACATTTCAATACGTTTGGATGGATCAATCATTGGATGCGGTCTACCTTGTGTATAAATGTCATCGCCCAAGTCGATGATTTCATGGTTTCCACCTTTATATGAGAAACCTTCTGGTGTTACTTCGCCTGAAGCGTCACCTAAAGTATCTTTAACTAACATAGCTGCTTCTGAAGCTAAAGTACCACCTGAATAATATCCTTTGATGCCATCTTGATTGTCAGCAAATTCAATACCAAGATTTTCTTTAAATGTTGGTTTTAATTGTGGCGTTTCATCATTAGACAATTGAACAGATACGCGTGCCGCTTCTTCTAATGTATATGCATGGTAAATATTTTCTTCAGTGTAAGTTGGTTTAGAACCTAAGAATAAGGTAACCACAGGTTTTTCAATATTACGTAGAAGATTTAATACTGTTTCTTCGACTTCTTTAGCTGGTGGTTTAGAAATAACAGTAATGACTTTAACCTTAGGATCTGCATTTAACGCTTTAATACTATCTAACATCGTGATTGCACCAACTTCAGTTGATAGGTCACGTCCACCAGTACCGATTGCGTTAGTCACGCCTTTGCCTTCACGGTCAATGATTGTTGTCACTTCTTGAATACCTGTACCAGAAGCACCAATAACACCAATGTCACCTTCGTTCACTGTGTTAGTGAAAGCAAGTGGTAAGCTATGGATAATACCTGTACCACAGTCAGGTCCCATCACTAATAATCCTTTTTCATGCGCCATTTGTTTTAAACGCACTTCGTCTGATTTAGCAACGTTATCACTAAACATAAATACGTTTAAATTATTTTTTAAAGCAGTTTCAGCTTCCATTGCCGCATATTGACCAGGGATTGAAATTAATGCCAAGTTTGGATTGTTTGCTAACTCTAAAGCACGATTCCAGTTTGAAGCTTCGTCTTGTTTTTTAGACTTGTCATCCTCTTCACCTTTACCTTTAAGTTCTGCATCTACTTGTTCATTAACTTCATCAACTTTTGATTCATCATCTGTATCTATGATGACTACAATATCGTTAGGTTTAGCGTTGTCTAATTCTGCAGTATCAAATCCTGATGATTTGAAAATATCTTTATTGGCAGGCGTCCCCATCATAATAGATACTTGGTTCACACCATCAATAGCAGATAATTTATTCGATAATAACATTAAGACAATCGAATCTTGGTACGTGTTTTCTTTAATTATTGTGTATAACATACTATTCCTCCGTTATTATTCTGCAAATCTATTTTTTCCGTGATAACGATCAAAGTGTACGTCTTCTGACACTAAGTAATCGTAAATTTCATCAACAATTTCAATGCCTTTTTCATCGTATTTTTCACTACGTAAGCGTCCACGTTCACCTGGATAGAATATCTCTCCATATCCTTCAGCAGCTGGTTGAGCTTTCAATTCATCCAACATCGTTGAAATACGTGATTTAAATTGATCTAAGTCTGTAAAGAATGCAGGGTTAATGACAATGTGTAATTGTCCAAGATCACGGCCTTTGGTTAAATCTTTGTACATAGATGAAACATGCACACCATGTGGCACACCTAGCAGACTTCCTGACAAGATATCTACCATCATCATCAAACCGTAACCTTTCGGCCCCGCCACTGGAACAAGTGCATGAACATCTCTAGCATTTGTTGTTGGCTCACCATTTGCATCTACTGCCCATGTATCTGGAATAGATTGATGTTTAGCTCTAGCATCAAGTACTTTCCCCCACGCTTGTACTGTTGTAGCCATATCAAATGTAATGATACGCTCATCATTTGACGGTGCACTAAATGCAATTGGGTTTGTACCGAAATAAGGCTCTGTACCACCAAAAGGTACAACCATTGGATCAGATTGACACATACTTAAACCAACCATATTTGCTTTAGATGCCATTTCCACGAAATAACCTAAGGCACCACTATGAGAAATATGTTTCACACCTACAACCGCCACGCCATTTTTTTTGGCCATTTCAATAGCTTTTTCCATTGCTTGTTTTGCAGCTTGATGTCCAGGGCCATTATCCCCTTCAAAAACACCTGTCGAAGGACCCGTTTGCTCAAATTGATACTCAGGGTTAGCAGTAATACCTCCCTTAGCAATACGTTCCGCATAATATTCTACTCTGACTGCACCATGAGAATGAATACCGCGATGGTCTGCAAAAGTCAAAACATCAGCGACATCCTTTGCAGCATCTTCATTTAATCCAGCTTTAACAAGTTTATTTTTCATTAAATCAAACAAATCATTTTTAGAAACGCGCATATTACAACCTCCTTATTACTATTATTGTGTTTTATTTCACTAAAAAATGTGTTTTCAAGCAGTAAAAAAAGAAGTTACTAAAGACGCACCATGCTAAATGTCGTAAGTCACCATTTATTACATTAAATTATCTCGTTCACTTCTTTTTATTACTTCCTAATATATGTCATTAGATATTAAATAATCATAAATTTCTTGAGCAACTGGAATACCATGCTCTGCATATTGCTTTTTAACTTCTTCTTGAATCTCACCTGGGTAATACACTTGATCAAAACCTTTGGTTGGTTTAACACCGTGTAACTCATCTACCATGTCAGAAACTTGTGTTAAAAACTGTGTTTCATCACCAAAATATGCTGGATTAATCACGATATGAAATTGTCCTAATCTACGATATTGACTTAAATCTTCATACATCGAAGTGACATGCTTACCAAATGGCAAACCTAATAAGCTGCCTGCTAATGTATCTACCATCATCATCAAGCCGTAACCTTTTGGTCCGGCTACAGGTAATAAAGCAGCTACTTCAAAAGGATTTGTAGTAGGTTCACCCTGTTTGTCCACTGCCCATGTATTAGGTATCGATTTGTGTTTTGAGCGTGCATCTAATATTTTCCCCCACGCTTGTACCGTTGTTGCCATATCAAACAATATGGGCTCACCATTTTTTTGTGGTGATGCAAAGGCGATTGGATTCGTACCAAAATAAGGCTCTGTACCACCAAATGGTACGACCATTGGGTCAGATTGGCATACTGTTAATGCAACCATGCCTTGTTTTGCAGCTTGTTCTGCAAAATAACCAATGGCACCACTATGACCCATCTCTTGAATACCTACCATGCCGATACCACTGGATTTTGCTAAATTAATCGCTTCTTCCATCGCTTGATATGCAACATAATGGCCAACAGCATTATCGCCGAAATATGTGCCTGCTGAAGGACCAGTCTTCGTAAATTTCAAATCTGGTTCCAAATTAAAGCCTTTTTTAGCAATTCGTTCTGCATAATACTGCATTCGAACTGAGCCATGTGAATGAATGCCTCGCTCGTCAGCAAATATCATGAGATCTGCTGTTTTTTCAGCTTGCGCGTCAGGTAAACCTGCATGTGTTAATTTCTCTTTAAATAATTGGCGTAGTTTACCACGTTCGACGTATATTAATGCTCCCTCTTCCATGACTAACAACCTTCCTTAAATTTCTATATCTCTATTTGCATCCTTGGAATAGATGTAAGCGAATGGTTCGTCTAAACCAACAGCATAAGTTGCTTGTGGCGCATAAGCACCCATAAAGATGTAATCACCTTTATCAACTGGTTGCCATTCGTTGTCTAAGTTGTACATGCCACGTCCACTTAATACATAAGCCCCATGTTCTTGAACGTGTGTTTCAATATAACCGTGTGAAGCACCTGGTTTAAATGACAAGATATGAATATTCATATCATATGCTAATTCTTTTGGTAGCAAATCAAGAATTTTCACTTCTTCCATGCCTTCGTATGGTTCTTGTACCATATCATTAACATTTCCAGTTACAACTTCTGGCGTATAACCTTCTAAAGGTTGGTAACGTTTTTTATATAAGAACACGCGACTGTCTTTATTTTGGTTGTTATTTTCAAATGTCATTACTTGATGAGATGGTACATATAAATAACCACCTGCGCTCAATTCATATTTTTTATCATCTGCATACGCATTGATGTTTCCGTATTCAACATAGATGAATGTCTGAACACCATCTCCACCAAATCCTTGTCTATTACCACCTTGATTTTTCAATGTTACAAGGTAGTCTACAAAGCGTGCACCAAGTCTCGGTGAACCTAGAATCGTTACGTCACAATCTTCAAAACCAGGTACAACGTTATTTACTAAACCGTCTGGTGTGATGACTGCGTAGTTATCTTTTTTAATTACTGAACGTGTTTCTAATAAACCTTCTCTATATCCTTGATTATGATTAATATAACCCATAAATAAAATGCTCCTTTTCTTTATCTGTATTTAAAATCTTTTATGCTTATCTCTATAAAAAGTTTGTTGAACCATGTTTATTTATATAGCTCAATAATGTTGTTCTAGTTGTCTATGTCCAAGTATTATTCTTTATAAGCAAGTTTATATAATACTTGTTTTAACACTTCTATACCTTTAACTAAATCTTCTACATTTGTCTCTTCTTCAACGTTGTGACTCACACCGTTAATGGATGGTACAAACAACATTGATGTTGGTACATATTTAGCAAAAATTTGAGAATCGTGACCTGCACCAGAAGGCATTAATTTCCACTCTGATTCACCCACTACAGTTTCAGCAGCATTCTGAACTTCTTTAACCAAGCGTTCATCCATCAATGTTGGTGCTTCATCCATCCATAGATCGATGTCACATTGAACGCCCTCTTCTTCAGATACACGTTTAATACATGCATCAATTTCTTCTGCGAATTGATTTAACTCTTCTTGATTAATATGACGACAATCAATAGAGAACGTAACTTCTCCTGGAACCACATTAACTGTATTTGGCACTGGATCTACGCGGCCAAATGTAATGACTAATGGATCCCCTATTTCTCGCGCACGATCTGTTAATTGGTTAGCAATTTTGCTGAAAGCTACAACTGCATCATTTCTCAAGCCCATCGGTGTTGTACCTGCATGGTTTGCTTCACCTTTTAAGTTGATTGTATAACGCTTTTGACCCACGATACCGTTAACGACACCAATTGATTTGTTTTCAGTTTCTAATACTTTACCCTGTTCAATATGCACTTCGATAAATGATTTTATGTAGCTATAATCATTATCTGCTGTTCGATAATCAAAACCACATTCACGCATTGCTTCTTTAAAAGCAACACCCTCACCATCAGCTATTGAATCTACATCAGCTTTATCGGCTAAGTTGAAGAAGTTTTTGCTTCCCCAGAAAGCAAATGGGAAACGGCTACCTTCCTCTTCCGCTAAAGCTAAAATTTCTAATGAACGCAATGGTTGACCATATTCAGCCTTAAGTGACTGCATCGCAACGACAGCTGCTAACACACCAAATTGACCATCTAAATGACCACCTTCAACAACTGTGTCAATATGAGAACCGGACATAATTGTTTCTTCAGGGTATTTGCTACCTTCAATACGTCCTTTCAAGTTGCCGATGCTATCGAATTCTGTTTCAAATCCATCTTTTTCTAGTGTTTCTTTCAACGCTTGAACAGCATTTGACCATTCTTTAGAATAAAGTAGACGCGTAATGCCCCCACCTGCCAAACCGCCAAACGCAGTGAATTTTTTGTCTAGAGCCTCAAAAGAAGATCGGATGTCCATGTAATTCAACTCCTTTTTCATTTCACATACAATTATAAGCGTTTACATATTACTTATCATTCACAATTCTAACAATAATGCACTTTACTTTTATTCGATTTATACAAATACGCGGTATTTTTTATTTGAGATACTATATTTAGCAAAATATATCTAACAGGAGGCTAGGTCATTTTGACTCAACAAAAAGCTACTTGTCTATCAAAAGATGGATTTCCATTACCTTATTCAATGATAAAAGCTAAAAATCAAAACCCCAAAGGCATCATTATATATTTTCATGGTGGTGGGCTAATTTTTGGTCAGCCAAACGATTTACCACAAGATTATATTGATATTTTATCGGAATCATATCATTTAATAATGGTTTCCTATCGACTTGCTCCAGAAAGTCATATTGATACGATTATTGAGGATGCACTTAGTAATTATGATCATTTAAAATCGCTTTATCCTTCGTTACCTTTGATTACTTTTGGACGCTCAGCCGGTTCATTTTTAGCGATGCTTGTCGCACGTCATCATAAAGTTGATGGTATCATTGATTTCTATGGTTATTCCCGTGTACATGTACCTTCATTTTTGAAACCAAATAAGCAATATCAAGCATTATCTACACAAATCACGCCGAAGATATTAAATCAACTTATTCAACCTAAACCACTAACATCTGGGCCATTGCAAACAAGATATCCTATTTACCTATATGCTCGTGGCCAAGCGCATTGGCTATCATATTTAGGCATTGAATCATCAACACAAAGTGCTTATAATATTTCGCCAAAAGAATTGAAATGTTTCCCTCCTATGTTCATTGTACACTGTACAGGAGACCCTGATGTACCTTATAGTGAAAGTGAATATATTGATAGATTAGTTGAAACGAGTCACTTTGAATGTCTAGACCAGAACAGCCATGATTTTGATCGTGAGGTTAGCCCCACTAGTAAAGCAATATATGAACAAGCGATTCAATTCTTGAATCAAATTACACTAAATATTGAAGGGGATAAATGATGAACTTACAAAATGTAATAGAAAATTTTCAAACGTTTAATAATTTTGCCCGAAATCCTAAGAATGGCGGTATTAACCGTATTGCTTTTAGTCATCCAGAACGTGTCGCGGCTTTAAAATTTTCAATGTTATGTCAAAAGGCAGGTCTAGATGTTTACTTTGATTTCTTTGGTAACGTTATCGCACGTAGAGAGGGAAAGCAGCCTTCTTTAAAGCCAATTGTGTTGGGGTCACATATCGATACAGTAAAAGATGGTGGACAATATGATGGTCTTTTAGGTGTCCTTGGTGCACTTGAAGTTGTCGAACATTTAAACGAACATCAAATAGAAACAGATCATCCAATTATTATTATTGCTTTTGCTTGTGAAGAATCTACACGTTTCAACGAAGCAACTTTAGGTAGTAAATATCTTACTGGCAAAATGACAAAAGACGATATGAAATTCATCAAAGATAATGATGGCAACGTACTTTATGATATCGTTGCACCTTTAGCTCAAGATATGAACGGTAAAATAGCATTATTTGAAAGAAACAAAATCAAAGCATTTTTAGAGTTACATATTGAACAGGGGCCTATTCTTGAAAATAATCAAAAGGATATTGGCATCGTCACAGACATTGCTGCACCACACCGTTTCAAGTTACAAATAGCTGGCGTTACAAGTCACTCAGGGTCAACACCTATGCCGATGCGCACAGATGCATTGACTACTGCTGCTGAAATCATTTTAAAAATCGAAGCCTTAGGCCAGGCTTACCATGATAAGGGGATAGTAACGACTGTGGGTTATGCTAACGTTTATCCTAATACAATGAATGCAATCCCTGGTGAGGTCACACTACTCATCGATATTCGAGGTAAAGATGAAGCTATTCGTGAAAAAGTAGTCGAAGAGATAAAAGCACACATCGAAACTATTACAACAAATCGTCAAGCAGATTATGAATTAGAAGATTTAGGTCAGGATCAACCACGTAAATTCAATCAAACAATTGCTGAGATTTCTGAACACAGTTGTAAGACACTAGCATACCAATATCGCTATATGTATAGTGGTGCTGGTCATGATGCTATGAATTTCGCACCCATTTGCCCTACGAGTATGATTTTTATCCCGTGTAAAAATGGCATTAGTCACTCCCCAAAAGAATCTGTAACTGAAAGCCAAATCGAAAAAGGTATTAATGTGATGATAGCAACGACGATTGAATTAGCAAAAGTTGACACAGTATTGGACACATAATGCACATTAGCTTTTGACCAATCAATTGCTATTATGAAGGTGAAACTTTTAGCATAGTCACATCCATTATTATCATTTCATAAGCACTTGCTTTCGGGACCAATGCTTAATGATATGCGTTTTATTATTTAACACCAACATGTGTGTAACTTTCATCTTTAGATAGATGCCAAGTCAAATTATGCAATACTATATGAATCGAAAATTGTTAGCGATATAATAGAGATGTTACTGAATACACATCACTACATCACTGTAAAGGTTGATATATAATGACAAAAATATGCTTTATTAGACATGGAGAAACAGACTGGAATATTGCTGGTAAATTACAGGGTAGAACAGACATCCCACTGAATGAATCTGGCATAAAACAAGCACAATCCTGTGGCGTTTCCTTACTTCAAAATGAATGGGATCTTATTATTACAAGCCCTTTATTAAGAGCTAAAGAAACTGGAAAAATTATTCAACAAAAATTAAACATACCGCTTCATGAAATGACGTCGTTTATTGAAGTTGCATTTGGAGATGCAGAAGGTCTTACTTATTACGAACGAGATGTGCGTTTTCCTAATCGCGATTATCCAAACAAAGAAACTGAAGCAATGGTTACTGAACGTTTTTTAAAGGGGATTCGTACTGTACATCAGAATTACACAAATAAAAATATTTTGATTGTCTCTCATGGTGCTTTAATTAATGCTATATTTCACTATTTTTCTAATGGGACAGTCGGCACAGGTGTTACTAGACTTACTAATGGTAGTTTCAGCACTTTAGAAATTAACAACAACCACACGCATATCCTAGACTATAATACGACACATCACTTACCAGCCCAGAACCCGAAATCATAACTATTTACTAACAAATAAAAGTACCATAACACTCATCCATGATTCATCATACTAAAAGTTAAACTCAATATTTTCCTTTTAGTAATGACAAGTATGAGGTTTGGTACTTTTTATATTCACTAACTTTACTTATAATTTTTAAAGAAATCTGTAGTTAACGATTTCACTTTTGGCGATAACATTATCACTGCGATAACGTTTGGAATCAATACGGCAGCAAGTGCCAAATCAAGCAAGTCCCACAATTGTTGTGCAGCACCTAACGCACCCACTATCATTGAAAGCACATATATTGTTTTCATCACCCAACCTGCCGTAAGTCCAAATAAAAACTCTGCCATTCTCGATCCGTAGAAAATAACTACCACAACGGTCGAAAATACAAAAAACATCATTGAAATAGAGACCATCATACTTCCAAATTGACCAAAAGAATTTTCAAACGCTCTGGCTGTTAGTGCTGCAGACTGCGCTTTCGCATCACCCGCCTTCCAAACACCTGAAACTAAGACCACAAAACCAGTCGTGCTACAAATAATTAACGTATCTACTACGATTTCACTGATACCCCAGAATGCTTGGCGAACTGGATGATCCGTTTTTGCGGCTGCGTGCGCGATAGATGATGTACCGAGACCAGCTTCATTAGAATAAATCCCTCTAGCAAAGCCCCAACGAATTGTGGTAGCTAACGCTGCACCAAATGTACCTCCAACAGCTGCCGTAGGATTAAATGCCTGTTCTACCACTAACCAAATAACGTTAGGCACATGTCCAATATTCATCAAAATGATTAAAAAACCAAAAAAACAGTAAAGACCAACCATGATTGGCACAATTTTTTCAGCAAATGATGCGATACGTTTCACACCACCAAAAACGACGAGCGCAGCAAGAAAAGCTAATATAATGCCAGAAACTGCCATAGGTACATTAAACGTATCTTTCATAGTGCTCGCTGCAGAATGACCTTGAACCATAATACTTGGAATAATTTCAATCATCAATGCAAAGGCAAATATCAAAGAAAAAATTGTACCTAACTTCTTATTTTTAAAACCTTTTTTCATGTAATAAGTCGGGCCGCCCACAAACTCACCTTTTTTATTTTTCTCACGATAGTGGACACCTAAGACATTCTCACTAAATTTTAAAGCCATGCCTAAAAAAGCAATAACCATCATCCAAAATACCGCGCCAGGTCCACCCATCATAATCGCTGTAGGCACCCCAACAATATTAGCTGCACCTACAGTTGAAGATAGTGCAGAAGTCAAAGCCTGACGAGGTGTAATCGTCCCTTCCCCTTTAGGTTTTTTATTAACACTTCCAAATGTTTGTTTGAGCATATAGAAAAAATGACGAAATTGAATAAAATTTAAATAGACTGTCAAAAATACACTTGCAAACAAAAGTAGAAGTACAAGTGGATACCCCCATAACCAATCCGAAAAAGAAATTAATTTTTCCAAATATTACAACCCCTTTGTTTTTAAAGCATCTAACCATCTGTTGTGATAAAAATCTTATGTCTTTAATCACAAAACGCTATAAAAATGAGCTATGTAGACACTAAATAAATGTAATATGTAATATTATTCCCTAGAGTTGCTCACTCAAACCGAGTTTAGAGCTTATGAAAACAAAAAAACTAATCCAGTTAATAAATGGATTAGTTTTTTTGTTTCTTTACAGTATTAACAAACCTTAAATCTTCAGCTATATTCTAAATATAATGGTATGCTACATTTGTTTCTATTTCTTTAATCGTTTGCCTCATTGATTTGATCACAAATAGTCTTTGAACAAGCAATATTTTCACTAAAACAACTGGATCTATTGATGGTCTACCGTTATCAAGTCAATATTTTCCTTCAACAAACTCATATACAAAATTTAAATCTAATACCGCAACAACTTTACGCAATAAATGATTATTAGGAACTAATTCAGAGATAGAAATTATTTCATATTGATCTCTTTTATCAATTGATTTATTCAACATAACAAACACCACTGCTATTTAATTTATATATTATAATATTTTGGCAGTAATGTTATCAGCGGTTTATGCCGACTCCTGCGGGAATAGCACTAGCCGAAGACTACAGGCTAAAGCAATGCCCGCGGAAAGCGTGCATAAAAAAACTGCCAACAAAGTCGGAGACTCTGTCGACAGTCTAGACTAATTCATTTAATAAATGGATTAGTCCTTTTTGATCTTGTTTTTATGTCCCAATATCCTTAACTTCAAGCTTTTTCAAGAAATTTTTAGATAAAGCGTCCAATACGTTTATCTGAAATACCTGCTTCATCACTATAAATTTCTTGCCCTCTTAAAATTGTACGTGTTACTTGGGCACCAATTTCACGCCCAATATATGGACTCATTTTGTTACGATAAGCTAAATCTTCAGCTTTTAATGTATACGGTGCGTCAGGTTTAATAAATACGAAGTCAGCATCTTTACCAATTGCAATACTGCCTTTTGTATCTAAGCCAAAGCGTTTAGCAGGTGCTGTCGCAATAATGTCAGCAAATTTTGTTAATGACATTTGGCGTTTTTGAACACCTTCATCGAATAAAATATCTACGTTGTTTTGTAATCCAGCGATACCTCCCCATGCTTCAAATGCATTGTCAGTATCTTTTAAGTCTGGCGTACAAGGTGAATGATCAGATGTTACAAAACTAATATCACCGTTTAATACACGATCCCACATTCCTTCTAAGCGAGATTGTTCACGGATTGGTGGAGAACATTTAACAACTGGTCCAATGTCATCTAATTCTTCTTTGTAGAAGTACAAGTAGTGTGTACATGTCTCACAAGTAATGTCTACGCCTTCTTGTTGTGCTTTGATGACTTCATCAACGCCTTCTTCACAAGCCACGTGTACGATGTGCACACGACAACCCGTTTCTTTAGCAAATAAAATAATTTTGCGAATTGGTTCAACTTCTGTAAATACTGGACGACTATCCACGTAAGCGCTTAATGTCGTTTCACCATTTTCTTTTGCGATTTCACCTAATCGATCAGTGATTGTCGCATTTTCAGAATGAATTGATAAAATTTTACCAGTCTTAGCAATTTGCTTCATACCTTCATATAATGAATAATCGTCAACATTTTCAAAGTCACCTTCGATAGAACGGTCACCACAAGTAGCTAAGAAAGCTTTATAAGCCACAACACCCGCTTCATCTAATTCTTGAATACCGCCGTTTAAGTTATATGGTACTAAACCACCATAACTTGCGACATCCACTGATAATTCATCTTTCCCAGCGTCAAATTTAGCTTGGATAGACGCTTTGTCAGTTGTAGCTGGAACTTGGTTTAATGGCATTTCCACAAATGAAGTTACGCCACCTTTAGCAGCAGCATTTGTTCCTGTAACATAACCTTCCCAACCGTCACGATAACCACCACCTGGTTCAGTAATATGCACATGTGCATCCACCATTCCAGGTGAAACAATTTGATTTTGTGCGTCAATGACTTGCTCAGCCTCTACCAATGTTTGACCAATTGCGGCAATTTTACCGTTTTTAACACCAACTTCAACTTGTTGCTCCCCATCTTCTAAAATGACTAAACCATTTTTAATAATCAAATCATACTTCATTATATTCTGCTCCTCCTTTTTTACTTTTATCTGCATGGAATACATAATGTAAAATTAAGTAAACACCACCGGCAATGATAAAGCCTATAAACCAAGAAAAGTCTGATATCACTGTGAATGCTGGTAAAAAGCCTAATATTGAAACAATGACACCAGCAATCGTTCCGATGTATGCAGAAACATTAATACGTGGTATTTTTTGTTCTTTATCTTTTAAGTCAAAATACAACTTATCTATATCAATGTGACATTTAGACACAATATAGAAATGAACAATCATTACACCTGCTACCGGGCCAAGTATAGCACCAATCGCGTTTAGGAATAAGAAAATACTGTCCTCCTCTTCCATCATCTTCCACGGCATAATGACTACACTCAATACTGAGGCAATAATTACACCGCGACGGTAATTAATCCATTTGGGTAAAAGTGCAGTGAGTTGATATGCTGCTGGAATGATATTACTTGTCGCATTTGTAGAAATCGTCGTCATCAATAACACACCAGTAGATATCAGAATCGCCCAGAAGTTGCTCCACTCATTAATAATTGTTAAGATGTTCCATTCTTGATGCCCGAGATAAATCGAACCACCAATAATGATAAACACACTCGCAATCGCGAATAAAATGTGCGCAACAACGATACCTGAAATTTGACCAATCACCTGTGTTTTAGTAGATTTTGCGTTTTGTGTAAAATCAGAGACACTTGCACCTGGCCCTGCCCACACGCCTAAAAGCGAGTTGAATATTAAAATAAAGGATAAAATCGCTGGGTAAATGATACCATTTGATTTTGTAGAAATTTCATAATTTAATATATTTCCAACGCCACCAGCAGCCATAACGCCCCAGATAGCCATACCACCAAATACAATATAAATAAGTGGATTTAATATAGCTGTGAATTTATTTAAAATATCGCCACCGCCAAATCCAATCGCAAAACTAATAGCCCAAAATATTAAAAATGCAATGAGACCTGGAACAGAGATACCAAGTATTGATATACCTTGTCCAATGTCAGCAAAGCCTGGGAATATTTTATTTAATAATATTAATAATGCTTGTGATCCAGCAAATGTTTGTAGACCAAACCAAGCAATACCTGCTACAACACCACGTAGGATACCAGGTAGCTTCGCTCCTACATCACCATATGTATGACGTAATTGCATGGCAAATGGAATACCATATTTCGAGCCAGCATAACCATTACCTACCAATAATAAAGCGATTACAAAAGAACTTAATATTAATGCAAATATTACTTGTAATGGCGATAGTCCTATTAATAAAAATCCCCCAACTGCAGTATAGTTAGGTATATTATGTACAGCGCCCATCCATAGTGTAAAAAAGTTGAATGCGGAGTTATTTCTTTGTGCCGGTGTCTTTGGCATTATATCTTTATTATAACCGCGCTTTTCGAAAACCGCTTGTGATAATGCCGCATTGTTTTCCTGTCTTCCCATTCTATTTATATCTCCTTTACTTTAATAAGCTAATAACTAAATGTATAATCCTCAGTTATAAGTGTAGTATGAGTGTAAGCGTTTTTCTTTGTTATTAATGACATTTCTATACGATAAAATTATAGGAATCGGACAAAATAAGTGTATAATTAACGATATACATTAAATTTTTTGAGCACTTTGAACAATCGTTATCACAAATCGACAAAAACACTACTTTTTAAGATAAATACAGACAAATAGAATTTATTATTATATATATTTTTATGCATTTTCATAACGAGTGATTGTGTAAATTAGAAGCGGAGGACATAATTATGACTACTCTAAACGAAATTTTATCCGTTCCCCAATTTAAAGGCTTAAAATTATTAAACAGCAACGGAGATTTATCAGCAGAAGTGACAAATTTGGACATTACTGAGAATAATGATATTAAGCATTTCACTTCAAATAATTCATTTATCTTAACAACTGGTGTCTTATTTCAAGATAATCAAGATAACTTGAAAAAGTTAATTAAAGATTTGAATGATATACACACTGCTGGACTTGGCATCAAAGTTTCAAGATTTTTACATGAAATCAATCAAGATGTCATTGATTTTGCGGATGCTATTGAATTCCCTTTAATTGAAATACCAGAAAGTTGGAATCTAGGTGAAATTACACATGAGATTTCTTCATTTATTTCAGATTCTGAAACAGGAAAGCTAAATTACGCATTACAAGTACAACAAGAATTAAACCAATTATTAATCAAAGGTTTCAGTATTGATACAATGATTGATCGCATGAGCAAGTTACTAGGCGTACCTATCATCCTATTTGACCCATTCAAGGCACCTGAAGCATACAGTCGTCATTATAGACAAGGTAATGCCTTAATGACTGAACACACCAAATATTTCATGAACCATTATCAAGATGCGCTAACATATGATAAAAATAACCTCGTCTTTGAAAATAAAGACCATGTAATCTTCAAAGTATTAGGCTACACATACTTCCCTTACTATTTAATGGTTTCTCAAGTTAATAAGCTTTCCTATCCATTTAGCTTATTAACACTGGAACAAGTAGTCAGTGTGTTGAGTTTCGCCTTATACAAAAACACCAAAATACAAGAGGCCGAAGAAAATGATATTAATCGATTTTTCGAATCATTGGTCAATAATCAAAATGATCAAACCCTTTCGATTAAAAAGCATGCTGATTTATTAAGACAATATTATATTTATCCTTCTGACTATTATCAAATTATCATTTGCGGTATTGATACTAAAAATAATTTAGAAAATAGTTATTACCTAAATGAACGGCACCATCTCACATTCCTTTGGTTAAAGCATAAATTAACTGATATTGATTCTTATATAAGTGTTTATAAATTACCTAGTAACAATCGTTTTGCGATACTCATCCAAAATCGTCACGAATATTACTTTGAATACCTTAAAAAAATACAGCAAAGTTATAGCGAGTACTTTGATGATACGATTTCATTTGGCATTGGAAATGAAGTAACAGAATTCACACAGTTACCATCTTCCTTTTTTGAAGCAAATGAAGCCTTTGAAAATGAATTGTTAAATAACGCAAAAGCATTTATCTCACAATATCATTCCAAAGATATCCAAGAATTATTACAGCTTATCCCTCAAGAAAAGTTATTACCTTTCGTTAAACATACTTTGGGCCCGCTGAGTTATCCAAAACAAAAAAAAGATTTAGAATTAAAACAAACTTTAAAAGTGTACATGGATAATCAATGCGATATAACTAAAACGGCAGATAAAATATTTATACACAGAAATACAGTGAAATATAGAATCAATAAATGTAGTAATATGATTGGCACAAATATTGAAGATCCTGTTCATTCTTTAAATATACGTATTGCTTTATATGTATCTGAAATGATTAGTTTCGATTAAGTGCTCAATCTATTTCAAAAAGCTACGTTGTTTGCATGGTTGTGCAAGCAGCGTAGCTTTTTCATTAATTGAACAACACTGACTTGTGCCACCTTTAAAACGATGTATTCCGACCTATATCATCTATCCATTATTTTTTTCTAGAAATCCTTTGTAAAAAATATTAATTTTTTAAACCGAATGGTTTGCTTTGCTAACTTAAAATAATTAAAATTTATCGATGGGATGTTATAAAAAGGAGATGCGTTTATAATGTCGGAGAATGTTATATCTAATAAAAAAAGAAATACGATTATATTAGTTATGCTAAGTAGTGCTTTTGTAGCAATGCTAAATCAAACATTGCTTAATACCGCACTACCAGCAATTATTACGGGATTAGAAATAACTGATACAACTGCTCAATGGTTAATTACAGGTTTTATGTTAGTGAATGGCATCATGATTCCACTAACAGCCTTTCTCATGGATCGATTTCATACAAGACCACTCTATATTTTTTCTATGAGTGCGTTCCTAATTGGTTCGATCATCGCAGCACTTTCGCCTACATTTGGCTTACTCATGTTTGCACGTGTGATTCAAGCTATTGGCGCAGGTATACTCTTACCGCTTATGCAATTCACTGTTTTCACACTGTTCCCTTCTGAGAAACGTGGATTTGCAATGGGACTTACCGGTATAGTAGCACAATCAGCACCAGCAATCGGACCAACCTTAACTGGGTTTTTAATTGATACATTTAGCTGGCGAGCACCATTTATTGTGGTAGCTTTTATTGCGATTATCGCATTTATTGTAGGTGCGATATTTGTAGAAAGTAATAACGAAACCAAACATACACAATTAGACAAAACCTCTGTTATATATTCAACATTAGGCTTTGGTTTAATGCTTTACGGCTTTAGTAGCGCAGGCAACTTAGGTTTCACATCACCAATCGTTATTATTTCACTTATTGTGGGAATCTTAATTGTTACCATTTTCGTAACAAGACAAATTAGAATCGATAATCCGCTATTAAATATGCGCGTATTTACAAATCGTACATTTTCACTATCTGCATTTGCATCTATGGTATTATTTATCGGAATTGTAGGCCCAGCATTATTGATTCCAATTTATGTCCAATCAGGCTTAGGTCTATCTGCAATTCTGTCAGGTCTTGTTATCTTACCAGGTGCAGTAGTCAACGCATTCATGTCCGTCTATACAGGGAAAATATATGATAAATATGGCTTGAAAGTATTGGCGATTCCTGGATTTGTACTGTTAATTTTTATGACAATACTACATTGTTTCTTAACATCAGAAACGCCTTATTGGTATATTGTCATCATTTACGCAATAAGAATGTTTGCTGTAGCATTGATTATAATGCCACTGAATACAATTGGTATTAACGCATTAGAAAGCAAAAATATTTCACACGGTACTGCGATTATTAACTCTTTAAGAATTATTGCAGGCGCGATTGGTACCGCCATTATGATTACAATTATGGCAATTGTTCGTACAAATTATGTTCCAAGTGAAAATCAATCCAAAACAGACATTGCACAACAAGCGACCGTACAAGGTGTTGACGCAGCATTTGCATTCACTACGCTTTTATTAATTATTGGTTTTATATTAACACTACTGATAAAAACAAAAAATAAAGCGGAAAATACGCGTGAAGTATAATATTAAATCTATTTAAGTGAAAGTAGCAACGCTTCAACAACTTGAACGGTGTAAAGAACATACTAAGATTAGCTATGAAGAAATCTATGGCGATAGATTTCTTCATAGCTATTTTATTATTCAATATTTCGTATTGTTGGCTCACTTTCTTAGGGGACAGCTTCAGTCTATAGTCTTCAGCTTGTCCTGTTCCCTCAAGCGTCTCGCCAAAATACAACGTATTCATATGTAATTTCTCATTGAAGCACTTTAAAACAAGGCTCTATTTCAACCCAAAATGATGTTAAAAATTATTCTACATGCATACACCCAAAATTAATTTTTATGTTGCTGTTAGTGGCTATTACCATTCTTTTATAAGCTTAGCTTCAAATGATGTATTAATGCTAAACAACCTTTCACAGGTCGTTAATATTTTATTGGTAATAAAAAACAAAAAAATAGGTGCAAATCCCGAGTCATAACTAGCAAGCTGACTTTGAATTTGCACCTTTAAAAGTGAATACACACATATAATTTCAATTATTGATTTTAAGACAAATAAAAAAAGACGAGCGTTGCTCGTCTTTTTTATGCGTTATTATAATTTAATAACGTTAGCTGCTTGAGGTCCGCGATCGCCTTCAACGATTTCGAATTCAACAGCTTGTCCTTCTTCTAATGATTTGTAGCCGTCTTGGTTAATTGCTGAGAAGTGTACGAATACATCGTTTCCGCCTTCTACTTCGATAAAACCAAAACCTTTTTCTGAGTTAAACCATTTAACTGTACCGTTATTCATAATAAAAATCCTCCAAGTGCTTTTGCACAAAAATTTGTAATCTGTCTAAAAAATCAAAAGGAGTAAATTCAAAAGAATAAAACTACAAATCAATTTCACGAACTAAATTACTTAATACCTAGTATAACGAATAATTCGACTTTTGTATACCCCTATTTTCAAAAAAATATATTTTGCACTTTATTTTTAGTAATATAATCCATTGGTGAATATATATCATTTAATCACATTTGAAAAAATGACAAAATCGTTATATTAAAATGCTTTTTTGTAACTTAAAAATATAGCAAACGAATCAAATAACTTTTACATTATAGATAGTTACTTTAAGGAGGTAATAAATATGAACAGATTAATAAAAGTACTTCTAAGCATCTTTATTATCATTATCATTGTTCTTATCGGCCTTTTTGGCTGGAAAGTTTACGCAGAAAAAAACTCAGACAATACTGATATCGTTAGTTTTGCCAAATTAAACCCACTCATTACTAATGAAACATATTACGTAAAAACTCAAAAGCCAACAAAAGTTGAGCACAATAAAGATGATAATGGAGAAGCCTTTGTCACATATAATTATAAGCAAGATGGATATAATAAAAAAGGTGAAAAAAAACACTTAGATTTCAATGGTTTTGGTGAAAAACCCTTAAAAACAGATTATTTCTTAAAATTAGATACCGAACTTGGTCATGTACAAAGTTATGAAGAAGTAGCTAAAAATAAAGTACCCAAAAAAGCATTAAATCAACTTCAATAATCACCTGATTATTTAAAATAATCCACTTAATAACAATGTTATTTTAATGTGCTAATAATATAATAAACGCGCAAGTTAGAAATATTTATTTGCAAAATATAACTTTCTAACTTGCGCGCTTTGTTTGTAATGATTCTGCAACTACGACTTAGTTATTCATTCTTTTGACTATTTCATGCTTAATAATCATTAATGCTTGGCTGTACTTAGAACTTGTATTTTCTTGAGTGTTAATAATCAAAATGTCTACTAAATCATCATTATTCATTTGAACTAATTCTTGTCGAAATTGATCAATATTTTCTACTAATCTCTTATGGTTGGGCTGATATTTATCTATAACATAATACTGGTCAGCACCAAGTCCACCCTCTTCAATCATTTTAGAAATTTCATCTGAACGCATTTCATCAGTTCTATCTATTTTTATATCTTTATTGTAATTATTAACCATTCTGATCCCCCATTTCATTCACCAAATCCATCTCAAATTAAGACTACATGCTAACAAGTTAACTTTTTGACACTAAACTTAATACAATAAATCAAGTCGTACCACCTACAATAAAATAAAATTACTCCAAAAGTTATATATTACATCTATACCCTGAAATTATATTTTAAACTTTGATTTAGATAATTCTTATTTATACTTATAATTTAATAAAACGATATAGAAAATCGATAATATGACACCGATTTTCTATATCGCCTCTAAAAACACCGAAACCATATACCTCATCCCCTTATAATGAATCTCTTTTATATCTATCCTTTTAAAAATTTTTCAAAACATTTCATTATTTTATACTATTATAATGCATTATATTCTTTGGGTATAAGATGATATTGACTAACAGTGCATTATTTCATATTGAATTGACTATGCATGAAACAGATTCATAAGTTTTGAGAGCAATATCACAACAATAGCATCCATAAATATAAAAATCGCTGAATGATAAAGTAAAGACTGAGACAACATTTGCCTCAGTCTTTAATACTTCTAATATTTTCTATCATTTAAACGCTCATAATCGCTTTTTTGCTTCGATGCCAATCCATATATTTGTTACTAAACCGACAACACCCATAACTAATGACGGTATCAAAGCATGATTACTAGTATAAAACGTTACTAAAAACATAAGTAAACCAGTTATAATACTGATTAATATAGATGAAAGTTTCATTGGATTGCTCCCTTTTCGCTATATTAATTTACATTATTCCTATACTGAAATTCATTTAAAAAGAAATAAAAACAGTCTGTTGTAGAGTTTTAAAAAATTTGACGTCACAAATACAATAACTTTTTATTTATAAAATATGGAAAATTCCACTTAAGCACATCTTAGAATTTTTCAACTCAATATGTATGCAATCACAAATAATATAATCGAAATAATGAGTGACATTAACCAAAACGGAGAACTCACTAAATCTTTATACGCTTGATCTGGTGCATTACGCATTTTCAACCGAATAAATTTGATTCCTAAATACAACGCTTCAACAAAATTAACGATTAAAACAATGCTCAACAATATAATAGCCATGGTTCGCCCTCCAAGATATCATCTGATTTATTCCACATCGTACCACAAGTTTTTTAAAGAATAAATATTGAAGTAAATTTTAATTTTTATTACAACCTAAAAACATATGTGTTATTTTATAATTAACATTGTATATGGTTATTTTTTTAAAATTCTATGGATTAAATATCATAAAGTTGGAGGGGTAATGTGCAACTATTTTTACTTACCCTTTTGGGTATTATTTTTGTTTTTGTATATGCTTCAAATTCAACAATACTTTTACATATCAAGCTTATTAAACGGGCTGAAAATGAGGGCACGGCAGCAATGAATGGTAAACAATGCCGCTTTATGTGGTGTTTGTTTGCAGTTATGGCAACAGGCTTTTATCTACTATTACTCAATTCAAATTTGTTTTAATAAATTTGAATTGAGTAATAATCAAAATAAGATGAAAGATTTAATTATTATGTAAATAAGACAGTAGGTAGCCTATCCATCCTGATTCTTTTGATACCACTTTAATGCTTGATGCTCTATGCGTTTGATAAAAGGCGATTTGCCATTTGAATACGCACTTCTATTATTTGAATACTTGTTAGCGAGTGTGATTTTTAAATTTTCATATTCTTTCGCAATAGCTTTATTAGCATTTAAATAATCTCTAAACGCTAAATGTCTATCAATATTTTCATAGTTATCAAATTGAAATATATGGACATGATAAGTTCTAGTATCCGCGCCTTTTATATAAAACCTTCTACCACTGATACCACTTTCTCCTTGAGGTTCATAGCCTAATTGTCGCATCGCATTATTGTAACGATCCATAAACATTATGTTTTTTACGACTACCATGATATCAATAACAGGCTTAGCATAAATATCTTTTATAGCTGTACTGCCAATGTGATGCATTTCTATGATTTCTTTACCAACTACTTTTAACAATAGATCTTTTTCTTTAACAAATTGCGCTTCCCATTTTTCATAATCTTTTTTTAATATAATTTCCATCGTTCAATTTCCTACTTTCTTTTATCCTCATTACTATTAAAAAGTGACATAAAATTCATCTCAACTAAAACATTTTAAAATAAGGTGACTTTTTACCATAAATGAGAAATGATATAGTTGAATTAAAACTCGAACTGTAAAAAGTATGTTTCTAAAATACTGTATAATATAATAAAAATAGTAAAGGAGTCATCATATGAAATTTGTAAATTTAACAGCTATGACAGAAAAAGGCTTAAACAAGAAAGTTAATGAATTCTTAGAAGAAAATCCTTATATCGAAATCATTAAATTTGATTACCAATTAGGATATAGCAACTGTGGCGTAGGTATTCTTTACAATAAAGTTAAGTCTCAGTCCTAAGTTTAAAATCAAAGGAAATATGTTGAGACTTCTATATAACATTACTTATTTGTTCATTTACAAACTTAATTCACGAATGACTAATAAAATAATTGTAAAACGGTCATAATTATAGTTAACAAACAAGCTAATAACATAACATTTTGAGCTTTATGAGTGCCCTGATTTCCATTTTTGTATTCTTTCATTACAAATAGCCAAGAAAGAATAACTAAAATCCCTAAAATAATGCCAACCGTTTTCATTTTACCTCTCCTAAAATGTACTGTATAACTTATTATTATTCGCTCAAGTTCAAAAGATACTTCGACTTATATTTTTATAATATCATACATTTTAAAACGTGAATTGTTTGTAAATAATCCAACTTATTGTAATTGAAAATACCCCAATTCAACTATACTTGTAATAAAAACAAAAGCTGAAACATAATAATGTTTCAGCTTTGAATATCTTATGGAAAGTAAATGCTTGTGACTTCATCCACATCATAATATTTAAATTTTTGTTAATCTTATTCAGAATGACATCACTGTAAGATTACGACAATAGCAATACCTAAAATGTCTTATTTTTGAAAAACTTTAAAATTAACACGTTTACATAATAATAAACTACCCACAATCAATGAGATACTCGCTAAAAAAATGATTAGTGTTCTATTATCTGAAGTCATGCCTGTATTAGGTAATTCTTTTATTGCATTGTGATTAACGCTATTTTTTGAATTTTTTACTTCAGTCTCAAATTTTGAGAAATCATTATTTTTTGAAATATCTAAGTTCTGATTTTTATTAAACCGATCACTTTCTCCTCCTGGGTTTTTAGAGTTTAATACACCTTCATCTTTTAATTTTTCATTTACTGCATTATTGTGCAATGACGTCTCACTATTAGATTTATGATTAAATTCTTTCGTAGCATCTTCTAATTCTTTCGGCTCTTCAACCTCTGCTATATCCTTGTGCGGAAACACATTTGGTTCTGTAAAACTTCCATCCTTATGCAAAATACCATGAGGAATTTTCTTCGTACCATCCTTTAACTCTATCGGTTTTTCAACCTCTGCTATATCTTTGTGCGGAAACACATTTGGTTCTGTAAAGCTTCCATCCTTATGCAAAATACCATGAGGAATCTCTTCACCATTTACCTCTTGACTGCTAAATTGTACAATTGTCATTAATAAAGCTGTAGATAATAGTAACTTTTTCATTTCGAAACTTCCTTTCTAAGCAAGTTATTGTAATATTTTGACATCTTTAATGTTAAAATATCCTATCCATTTATTATTTGAATCATATAATGATAAGTACTTTTGCCCATTTGGATGATTATACTTATATTTTGCGTGATATACATTTCCAATTTTTAAATTTTTTACGCTTCGTTTACTATTAAAATCTAAATCGTTCCATACACAAATTTTATTTTTCGATATAGAGACCTTTTTATTATACTTATCGCCTGTTAACTTATTTTTTACATCCTTTGAATCATTTTTATTTAAGTATCCTATCCATTTATCTTTTGAATCATATAATGTATCTTATCAAGAGTAAAT